>CAJWZC010000073.1 GCA_913049915.1 uncultured Colwellia sp. | reverse complement strand
AAGCACCATAATGCACTAGTAGTAAATAAATATATATTTTTAACTTTTCTTTAGTACTTTCCCTCAAAAAAGGAACACATTAGCCAAATTCTAAGGTATGATTATTCGGTCTGTTACGCGCACATTAGCAGAGTTTACTTATTTAGCATTTTACAGGACATTTTGAGCTATGTTTAAAAAAATACGCGGCATGTTTTCTAACGATCTTTCAATCGATCTAGGTACCGCAAATACACTTATTTATGTAAAAGACCAAGGTATTGTATTAAACGAGCCTTCTGTAGTTGCTATTCGTCAACATCGCTCTGGTGGCTCGAAAAGTGTTGCTGCTGTAGGTGTTGCGGCAAAAGCAATGTTAGGTAGAACACCTGGTAATATTGAAGCTATTCGTCCAATGAAAGATGGCGTAATTGCTAACTTTTTTGTTACCGAAAAGATGTTACAGCACTTCATTAAACAAGTGCACAGTAACAATTTCTTACGCCCTAGCCCAAGAGTTTTAGTCTGTGTTCCTTGTGGCTCTACCCAAGTTGAACGACGTGCTATTCGTGAATCTGCGATGGGTGCTGGTGCACGCGAAGTTTATTTAATTGATGAGCCCATGGCAGCAGCAATTGGTGCAGGTATGCCGGTTTCTGAAGCGACTGGCTCTATGGTAGTTGATATAGGTGGCGGTACTACCGAAGTAGGTATCATTTCACTTAACGGGGTTGTCTATTCGTCATCAGTACGTATCGGTGGTGATAAATTTGATGAGGCTATTATCAACTATGTTCGTCGTAACTTTGGTAGCTTAATTGGTGAAGCAACAGCTGAGCGCATTAAGCATGAGATTGGTTCTGCCTACCCAGGTGAAGAGTTAATTGAAATTGAAGTACGCGGTCGTAACCTTGCTGAAGGTGTTCCGCGTAGTTTTACCTTAAACAGCAACGAAATATTAGAAGCACTTCAAGAGCCATTATCAGGTATTGTAAGCGCTATTATGGTGGCTTTAGAACAATCGCCACCTGAGTTAGCGTCTGATATTTCAGAGCGTGGTATGGTGTTAACGGGTGGTGGTGCTTTATTAAAAGATATTGACCGTTTGTTAATGGAAGAAACGGGGATTCCTGTTGTTGTTGCTGATGATCCACTAACCTGCGTAGCTCTTGGTGGTGGTAAAGCATTAGAGATGATTGATATTCATGGTGGCGATCTTTTCTCATACGAATAAAATTAATATTTAGTCGTAGTTATTGCGCTCAACTACACGTTAACAGTACCCATTGACTAACGTCAACTAAGTACCTTGTACTTGAGCTACATGACGGTGAATATATTATTGATTAAAAGTTACGTTGTTTTATTGTTGAACTATATCTACTTTATAGCATCATAACCTTACCTCTTTAGCTTGTAGCTTTTTATGAACCCAATTTTTAATCAAGGCACATCACCAGCGCACCGACTTATCTTAGTGCTTTGCTGTTCGGTAGTCTTGATTTTTTTCGACCATAAAATGTCGAGTTTTGAAACTGTCCGTGGTTATTTGCAAACGATGGTAAGTCCGTTGCAATATTTCGCTAATGCGCCAAAACAAATTATGAATTGGGCATCAACAAATGTTGTTACTCGCCGACAGTTAATGAAAGAAAACCAAGACTTTCGTGAAAGTGAATTGTTTTTTCAGGAACAAGCGATTCAATTAAGTGTTGTTCGCTCAGAAAATGAGAGATTACGTTCGCTACTCTCTTCCCCTGTTCGTAATGAAATAAAAAAAATGTTTGCTGAAATACTGTCTGTGGATAGTGACCCGTATTCTCATCAAGTCGTTATTAATCGAGGTGCCAATGATGGCGTGTATGAAGGGCAGCCAGTACTTGATGAAAAAGGTATTGTTGGCCAAATATTACATGCAGGTTCGAGTAGCTCACGCGTTATTTTAATTAGTGATATATCTCACGCAATACCGGTCCGAATTCAACGAAACGGCTTAAGACTTATTGCATCAGGTAGTGGTCAAATTGATCGCCTTATTCATAATTTTGTTCCTCATAGTGCTGATGTTAAAGAAGGCGACTTATTAGTTACTTCTGGCTTAGGTAGTAAATACCCAGAGGGTTATCCTGTTGCTCGTGTGGTGATGGTACGTACTGATGAGTCACGCGAGTTTGCTACTATTTACAGCGAGCCAGTCGCGCAAATCGATAGACTACGTTATCTGTTATTACTTTCTAAAGAGCAGCCTCAAAATGAATCAAAAAAGCAGGCTATTAATAATACTCACTCGAAGAAAATGACTACAACTGCAGGTAAGTCATAATGTTTAGCAATAATGGCTTTATCATTCTGCTTACCTTGCTAATCGCCTTGATAGCAAGTATTACCCCCATGCCAATGGGGTTCGATGCATTTCGTCCTGACTGGGTATTAATCGCTTTAGTTTATTGGTGTTTAGCTTTACCGAGTAAAGTGAACATAATAACTGCTTGGGTAATGGGTTTTATTCTCGATGTACTACTTGGCTCTGTACTAGGTGTACATGCTTGTGCAATGGCATTATCTGTTTATATTATTGTCGATAATTTTCAAAAGATTAGAAATTTTTCTATCTGGCAACAAGCGCTAATTATTGGTGTGCTTTCAGCGCAATATCATCTTGTAGTATTTTGGCTGCAACGTTTTTTAAATGATGTTGTCTTTTTACCAAATTATTTATATCCAGTGATAACTACCATTGTACTTTGGCCGTGGGTATTTTTATTATTACGCCGTGTACGTCGTCACTTTCGAATTAAATAATTTTATATAAATGCCATGTATTAAGTCATCATACAATAAATAACCTGTATGAGTAGTTCAACATTTCTCCAAGGGCTAGCTATAACAGCAGTAAATAATTTTATGACCAACACAATGGTTAAAGCAACAAGTACTAATTTAGAACTAATATTAGCCTCGAAATCACCTAGACGTCGCGAATTACTGGTGCAATTAGGGTATCAATTTTCTATACAGGTAAGTGATATTGATGAAGCTGTAGAGAAAGCAGAAACACCCTATACCTATGTACTGCGCTTAGCAAAGCAGAAAGCGTTGCATGTTCTGAATTCATTACCTAAAGCAGAACAAACTTATAGTTTTGTCTTAGGCTCAGATACTAGTGTGGTTTTTAATGGCCAAATATTAGGTAAGCCAGACAATGAAGCCGACTTTACAAAGACGTTATCTTTATTATCTGATAAGCAACATCAAGTATTAACGGCTATTGCTCTTGTGAGTAAAAATAGTATAGAAGGGCAAGTTATTACTACCGACGTTGTGTTTAAGGCATTAACAAAAGCAGAGATTTTAGCTTACTGGTTGACCGGTGAACCCCAAGATAAGGCCGGAGGTTATGGTATTCAAGGCCTTGCTGGGCAATTTGTTAAAAGTATCAACGGCAGTTATTCCGCTGTAGTTGGTCTACCATTATATGAAACCGCGCAGTTATTGGCTAAAGCTGGCTTTATTGGCAGTATTCATCCGAAATGATTTTTTGAAATTATTTTTGATATAAGATTTAAAATAAGGAATTTTATGAGTGCAGAATTATTAATAAATGTGACTCCTAGTGAAACACGTGTTGCTTTGATTGAAAATGGTTCATTGCAAGAAGTTCATATTGAACGGCAAGGTAAACGTGGCATTGTTGGTAATGTGTATTTAGGAAAAGTCATTCGTGTACTACCAGGCATGCAAGCTGCTTTTGTCGATATTAATCTAGATAAAGCCGCTTTTTTACATGCGTCAGATATTAATACAAAACTCATCTTAAAAGAAGAAACGGATCAAGTACCTGATATTCGCTCCTTAGTGCATGAAGGACAACATATCATGGTACAAGTGGTAAAAGATCCACTTGGCTCAAAAGGAGCACGTTTAACTACAGATATTACTGTTGCTTCACGTTACTTGGTATTGATGCCCAATTCACAGCATGCCGGTGTTTCATTACGTATAGAAAGTGCAAAGGAACGAGACAGGTTAAAAGATATTGTTAGTCCTTACTGCGATGAGCATCAAGGTTTTATTGTACGTACTGCGGGTGAAGGTGCAGGGGAATTAGAGCTGCAGCATGATGCGGAATTTTTACGTAGAGTTTGGCAAAAAGTATTAACTCGCAAGCAACGGAAGCAAACTAATTTACCACTTTATCAAGATTTATCGTTATCATTTAGGGTTTTACGAGACTTTGTTGGTATCAACCTTGAGCGTATCCGTGTTGACTCTAACTTAACCTATAAAGATTTAGTCGTATTTACCCAAGAGTTTGTACCTGAATTAACGGCATTATTAGAATATTACCCCGGTGAACTTCCTATTTTTGACTTGTTCTCAGTAGAGCGAGAAATACAGCGCGCGTTGCATCGTAAAATAGAGCTTAAATCTGGTGGTTATTTGATCATAGATCAAACCGAAGCAATGACTACCATCGATATTAATACCGGTGCTTTTGTTGGCCATCGTAACTTAGAAGATACTATCTTTAGTACAAATATTGAAGCGACTCAGGTCATTGCTAGACAGCTGAGATTAAGAAACCTAGGTGGTATTATTATTGTCGATTTCATCGATATGCATAATGAAGATCACAAACGTCGGGTATTGCACAGTCTAAATACAGCAATGAATAAAGATAAGGTCAAATACAGTCTCCATGGCTTTTCGGCCCTTGGTTTGGTCGAAATGACACGTCAACGTACCCGTGAAAGTTTAGAGCATGTTCTGTGTGGTGAATGTCCACTTTGTAGTGGCCGTGGGCATTTAAAAACAGTTGAGACTGTTTGTTTTGAAATATTAAGAGAAATAGTACGCGTAAATCGTGCTCATGACGCAGATAAGTTCACTGTTTATGCTTCAAATGCAGTGAGTGAGTTCATAGTGAATGATGAATACCATAATTTAGCTGAAGTTGAAGTTTTTATTGGTAAGTTGATTAAAGTACAAGCCGAACCCATGTATAATCAGGAACAATTTGATGTTGTTATGATGTAAAATACATTCTACTGAATTCATTCTCTATTTAGAGTCTTTTAATTTTAGCTGAGTAGAAAAAACTTAATTAGTTTAGGTATTTACATAAAAAATAGGGATCTCTACGTTTTAATGAGTATTTTAAGGACTTCTAACCGCTGGCTAAACCGCCTATATAAAGCTGTTGCCATTTTACTGGTGCTGTTAGCGGTTTTGATCAGTGCTTTCCGTTTATTTTTACCTTACGTTCACCACTATAGACTTCCCCTGCAAAATTACTTAAACGAACAATTTCAAGCAAATATTTCTATTGGTAAGTTAAGTATGACTTGGCAAAGGTATGGGCCTATTCTGAGCGTTGGTGATGTGCAGGTGTTTGAAACAGAAAGTGCGTCAGTATTCATTGAACAGCTAGAACTTCAAGTAGACTTTTGGAGCACCATCTCACAACAAAGTCTTATCTCGAAAAATCTTATTCTTTCAGGTGTGACAGCAGATTTTTCTGAAAAATTGTGGCTGGGTAAGGAATATAATAATGGTTCAGGTGTCGCTAAAAAAGATACTGATGCTGATGATATTAGCGTTATTAGCGACCTGTTTTTAAACCGCATAACACGCTTTTCTATTCGAGATAGTCAAATCACGGTGCGTAATAAGTTGATCACGCGAAGCGTAAGATTAAACCAATTACGTTGGTTAAATACCGGTGAGCGCCATCAAGCAGAAGGTAGTGTGGTACTCAATGGCTTAAGCTCAAATAACTTGCAGTTGAAACTAGACTTACAAGGACATAAAGGCAGTATGCTTACGGGGCAAATGTACCTACAAGCTAACCAGATCGATATAACACCTTGGTTAGATGATATTTTAGTACTTGAAGATGATAAAACTAGTACAGATATTAATTTTTCTGCATGGTTGCGTATCAATAGTAGCGAGATTGATCGTTTACAAATTAATTTCTCTGATAGCACTATGCATTGGCAAGTTGAGGATAAAAAACAGCAACTAATCTTAGACCAAGGACAATTATTATTAGTAAAGGGTAAAACTGAGCGTAGCTTCAACTTATATACCACGCCGCTATCATTACAGTTTAACGAACAGAAACCGCAGAAATTTAGCGGTATGTTAGCTAAAAAAGGTAATAATTTCTCCTTATACTTATCTGATATTGACGTTGCTATGCTGGCACAACTTACGCCTTTGATCGTAGCAAAAAAAGCAACACGCAATTTACTGTCTGAGATGACTTTAAATGGAAAAATTGAAGATTTCTATATTCGTAATCAAAATAACGAATTACAAATATTAACTAATTTTTCTTCCTTTAATAATAGCTATAGCCATGGCATACCCGGTCTAGAAAATGTCTATGGGAACCTTAGTTATGTGAACAATTACTTATCGGTAGACTTTAGTGCTGAACAAGGTCATTTAGATTTTGATAAGTTCTTTGTGCAAGCTTTCCCCTATCAAAGTCTTTCAGGACAGCTAAATGCAGTCTTTGATGATAAAGGCTGGGTATTAACGGTTGAAACAGTAGATTTTTTATCAAAAGAAATTAATTTATCGGCGCAAGTTAAAGTTGAAGCGCCAATTGATAGTGAAGTCAACTTAGCCTTACTGGCTAATGTTACCAATGGCAATGCAGGTCTAGTAGGTCGTTACTTACCTTTACCCATTATGAGTGATAATTTAGTTCGTTATTTAAATAATGCTATGGTTTCAGGTCGGGTTGAAAATGCACAAATATTAATGAATGGCCCGATCAGTCGTTTTCCGTTTACTGATGGTAGTGGTATTTTTGTTGTTGATGCCGAATTAAGTCAGTCAGAATTTAAATTTAGTGAAAATTGGCCTGCGATTACTGATTTCGTCGCTAACTTAAACTTTACGAATAATTCGATGCTAATAACAGGTCAAGGCGGTGAATTAACCGGATTAGATATAAGCGGCGTCCGTGCAGGTATTGCTGATTTAGCCCATGGTCAAATTTTAACGGTAGACGCACAGATAAAGCCAACACAAGCTCGTTATATTAGCGACTTGATGAATCAAAGTCCGTTCAAAGGTAGTGTTGGCAGTGTATTAGAACAGTTAAAGATTAATGGTGAAGTGAGCGGGGATTTTAATTTAAACCTGCCACTTAATAATAATGAGCAAGCTTTAGCAAGTGGCGCCATTAAGTTTGATAATAATCAAGTGGCATTGCAAACACCTAAAATGGACTTTAGTGAAGTGCATGGTGAGTTAAGCTTTAACAATGATAAAATCAGTACTAAAAATTTAACGTTAAAGTGGCAAGGGTTACCAATTTCACTCGATATTAGTGGTATGGATAAAGCCGATTATTATGATACTAATATAAATTTAACAGCACTTTGGCCGGAGTCAGAGTGGTTAGCTCAAATACCGCAAAAATTAAAGCGATACACTAAAGGAGAGTTACCTTGGCAAGGCAATCTTTCTTTGTATCAACATCACCAAGGTGGTTTTTCATATAACGCAAGCTTTGACTCTGACTTAACTAATACCCAGTTATTATTACCAGCTCCTTATGAACGTAATCATGAACAAGAAAAGTACTTATCACTACAAGTTAATGGTGATGACTCACAGTCTAAAGTTGTATTAAATTATGGTGATAAAATGTACTTCTCTGGATTATTAGATCACCAAAGTACCACATTTACGCGTGCTAATTTAATGCTAGGTGAAGGAGAAATGGCTCTACCAAGTGACGGTTTTCATATCACTACTCAGCTTGAGCAGGTTGATTTTTCACTGTGGCAACCATTAATCAGTAATATTCTTGATAGTATTAATCAACCTTCGAACAATCAGCTTTCAAGTAATCAACTATTAACAAGTAGTGTAGTGCAAGAGAATTCATCCCCACTTTTAGCTAAGCCTAAGCGGATTAGAGGGTCAGTTGGTCAGTTCAGAATATTTGGACAGGAACTGACTAATGCTTCGTTTAATTTGTTAGATAAGCCTGAATGGTGGCTATTACAACTTAATGCCAAAGAAACGCGTAGCCAAATAAAAATTTATCCTGATTGGTTAGAGCAAGGCTTAGATATTAATGCGGAATTTTTAAAGCTAACATCAAATAAAAAAGAGCTAGAGGTGAAATCACCATTAGCCATTCAGCAATCAAATAAAGCTGAAAATGATAGTATTTTTGATCATATCCCGCCAATGAACTTTCATTGTGATAGTTGTACGATTGACTTGTTAGATCTAGGGGAAGTTGATGTACAAATTAAGCGTGTTGATCATCAGACAATAGAATTTACTGATTTTACCGCTAAGCGTAATAAAACAGAATTAAGCCTCTCGGGTCGTTGGCTTCATAATGAGCAAGAATCAACCACTTCGTTAGCTGGAAAGTTATCTATTGATGATATAGAAAAAGAATTGAAAGCACTTTCCTTTGGCTCAGGCATAAAGGATAGTGGTGGTGAACTTGAATTCAATCTCAATTGGAGCGGTGGATTACATGATTTTTCTGTTGCTCATTTAAATGGTGATTTTAATGCTAGATTAGATGACGGCTATTTGGCTGATGTACCTGATGCAGCAAGAATTCTTTCTGTACTTAGCTTACAATCATTAGTACGTAAGTTAACCCTTGATTTTCGTGATGTTTTTAGTAAGGGTATGTTTTATAGTTATATCAAAGGAGAATATCAGCTAAATCAAGGATTAATGACAACACAAAATACTGAAATGAAGGGTACCGCAGGTAACCTGTTTATGACAGGTCATACCAACTTGGTAACGGGTGAACTCGATTATGATATGTCATACAGCCCTAATATATCGTCAAATTTACCCGTGATAGCTTGGATAGTTACGTCTTTAAACCCAGTAACATTTTTAGCTGGGGTTGCTATAGACCAAGTCATTAAATCACAGGTAGTTTACGAGCTTAATTTTGAACTAACAGGTACTATTGAAAATCCTGAGTTTAAGGAAGTGGATAGAAAAAGTAAAAGTATTAGTATTGACAGTGCGCAACCTATAGAGGATGCGAAACAAGAACAGCTTTCTGTTAACACGCCTTAATAAAAAAGTACCTTGATTATGATTTGGTAAGCTTTCCTGTAACGAGCATTTTCAAGTCGATAGGGTATAATAATATCAGCAGGTCAAGAAGGCGTTCATGATAAATGGTCGCGTAACTTGGTGTCATTCAATGATCACTAATCCCCCCTGGCTAAGTTGAACAAAGTATTGAAACGGGTATATACGTCAAAGCATGCCTTTGAACTCGCTGCTGAATAAATAAAGCAGTAATTTAATTATAATTAAAGAACATAGAAGTAGAGCTTAGACCTAATGAATATAGTTGAAAAATCCTTATTAAGTGATAGTCATATTGATGAAGAAATGTTGTCAAAAACCCTAAAAAGTATGATGGGTCGACAAGTTGATTATGCAGATTTATATTTTCAAGCGAGTCAGCATGAAACTTGGGTTTTAGAAGATGGCATTGTCAAAGAAGGTTCTTACAATATTGAACGCGGTGTTGGCGTTAGAGCTATATCAGGCGAAAAAACGGGCTTTGCTTACTCGGATGATATTACACCTGAGGCACTTCAGCAGGCGGCAGATGCGGCAAAGGGTATTGCAGATAACGGTACTGGTGCAACAGTGAAAGCGTTTAGCCGTCAATCGCCGATTGAGGTTTATCAATCAGTTGAACCACTAGGTAGTTTAACGCAAGAGCAGAAAATTGATTTATTACATCAAATTGAAGCACATGCACGCCAAGTTGATAGCCGTGTGAAACAGGTTATTGCAAGTATATCAGGTGTTTATGAAACTATTTTAGTGAGTGCTAGTGATGGTACTTTTGGTACAGATATCCGTCCATTAGTTCGCTTGAACTGTTCAGTACTCGTGGAAGAAAATGGCAAACGAGAACGCGCAAGTGCGGGTGGTGGTGCTCGAACAGATTACAGTTATTTCTTTGAAATTGAAGTCGGAGATAACAAACCGCGATATCTCGCTTATGCTGAAGAATCAGTTAGACAAGCATTAGTTAATTTAGTGGCTATTGAAGCCCCAGCCGGTACTTATCCTGTGGTATTAGGTGCAGGTTGGCCAGGTGTTTTACTACATGAAGCGGTAGGACATGGTTTAGAGGGCGACTTTAACCGTAAAGGCTCGTCAGCATTTTCTGGTAAAGTTGGTCAACAAGTTACTTCCGAGCTTTGTACCATTGTTGATGATGGTACATTAGCCAATCGTCGTGGTTCAATATCTATTGATGACGAAGGTACGCCAGGACAATATAATGTATTGATCGAAAAGGGTATATTAAAAGGTTACATGCAAGATAAGCATAACGCTGGCTTAATGGGCGTGAAGCCAACGGGTAATGGTAGACGTGAATCGTATGCGCATTTACCTATGCCAAGAATGACTAATACTTATATGTTAGCAGGCGAATCTAGTCCTGAAGATATTATTAAGTCAGTCAAAAAAGGTATTTATGCACCAAACTTTGCTGGTGGACAAGTAGATATTACCTCGGGTAAATTTGTTTTTACTAGTTCAGAAGCGTATTTAATTGAAGACGGTAAAATAACGTCACCAGTGAAAGGCGCTACCTTAATAGGTAATGGACCTGAAGCAATGAAACGAATCAGTATGGTAGGCAATGATCTAAAACTTGATGCGGGTGTTGGTATCTGCGGTAAAGATGGCCAGAGTATACCCGTAGGTGTTGGTCAACCGACGTTAAAAGTAGATGAAATGACGGTTGGTGGGACGCAATAACTAGCGAGTAGTACTAAGTCAATTAATCGCAAAGTTAGCAAGCACTTTTATTAATGGTGCTTGCTAATATTTACTTTTATCTTTTAAGCGTTTGCTTTTAGGCATTAGCTTTTAGGTAAGTGAATAAGTTTTTATAATGCTTACCTAATTTTTCTTCTTTTTTCTCTTTTACTGCATGGCGAATCAATTGCTTGATTCTTTGTCGCTCGATTACAGGAAATTCAGTGATCAATGCTTCAACTGCATCATTTCCTTGCTCGATCAATTCATCTCGAATAGTTTCTAAGCGAACAAATTTAGCTGTTTCTTGCTGATGCTTATTAGCCATTACTTCAATTGCATGATGAATTGGCTCAAGATCAGTTTCTAAAAGTATTCTTGCTGTATGACGAATATGACGTCGTAAAGCTTCATGTTTATTGCTGATCTTATCCGCTAAAATCATGGCATCTTTTAAATCTTCACTTAAAGGTAAACGGCTTCGCTGATGCTTAGACATTTCTATTAAGCTCTGTGCGAAATCTTGTAATTTATGCATTTCACGCTTAACTTCGCTTTTACTTTTTAACTCTTCTTCCATTTCTTCTGAAGATTCGTCGATATCTTTGGCTGACTGGGGCATAATAATATCTAATACCATGTTAAAATAAATAATAATTGTTCTTATTATATCACTATTCTAAGTCACTGTTTACGCCTTATTACTCCTTATAAAGAAAAGAGAAAGTAGAAACCAATATGACCCTAGCCTCTAAATCGCATGATCCCCTAATGAAACAACTCAGCGAAGTTAAAGCACGTGTTAGCACGGTACTTGAACTTGCTAAATCACTTGGCGCAGATGGTGCGGAAGTTGCGATGAGCCGTCAACAAGGTTTAAGTGTCGGTACGCGCATGGGTGAAGTGGAAAATGTTGAATTTACTAATGACGGTGGTTTAGGTATCACTGTTTACCGCGAAGGCCGAAAGGGTAGTGCTTCTACCGCTGACTTGTCAGAAAAAGCATTAATACAAACCGTTACTGCAGCGGTAAATATTGCTAAATATACGTCCGTAGACGATTGTTCAGGTTTAGCTGATAAGTCTTTACTAGTTATGGACCCACTTGATTTAGATTTATATCATCCTCATGAAATAAGTACAGAGGAAGCTATTGAGCTGGCTAAAGAATGCGAAGAAAGCGCTTTAGCTGTTGATGCCCGAGTTAGTAATTCTGATGGTGCTAACTTTGATACTTTTTCAGGTTTTAAAGTTTATGGTAATAGTCACGGACAATTAGTTGGTTACCCAAGCACTCGCCATAGTTTAAGCTGTGTGATGATTGCCAGTGATGGTGATGACATGGAACGTGATTACGCTTACTCAGTGAGTCGTGATTTTTCTTTACTAGAAAGTGCTAAAAATATTGGGCTACAAGCCTCACAAGAAGTACTATCTCGTTTAAAACCACAAACAATTCCTACCGGTAAAGTCCCTGTTTTATTTAGAGCAGATATTGCTAATACTCTTTGGGGACATTTTATTGCAGCAATT
Organism: uncultured Colwellia sp.; assembly: GCA_913049915.1. Lineage (GTDB taxonomy): Bacteria > Pseudomonadota > Gammaproteobacteria > Enterobacterales > Alteromonadaceae > Colwellia. The sequence continues at coordinate 7,213 of CAJWZC010000073.1, read as the reverse complement.
AGTGGTGGTAATTTGTACCGTAAGTCATCTTTTTTACTTGATGCACTTGGGAATGATGTTTTCCCTAAATTTTTAAATATTAGTGAAAGACCTCATATTGCTAAAGCGTTAGCGAGTAGTGCTTTTGATAGTGAAGGTGTACTAACTCAAGATAGAGAAATTATTACCCAAGGGGTGTTACAAACTTACTTATTAACTAGTTATTCTGCCCGTAAAATGGGACTTACTACTACTGGTCATGCGGGCGGTATTCATAACTGGTTAGTCGATGCTCAGGGGCATGATGGTAATTTTGATGCGATGTTAAAAACGTTAGGTACTGGTTTATTAGTTACTGAGTTAATGGGGCAAGGGGTAAATGTTGTTAATGGCGATTACTCTCGCGGTGCTGCAGGGTTTTGGGTAGAAAATGGTGAAATTGCTTACCCGGTAAGTGAAATAACCATAGCGGGTAATTTATCTCAGATGTTTAAAAGTATTGTTGCTGTTGGCTCTGATGTTGATATGCGCGGAAGTATCCGAACCGGTTCAATTCTAATTGATGAAATGCAAGTTGCCGGACATTAGCTAGTCAATTTATTACTATCGAGCAAAGCTTTAACTAGTTTGGCGCGATATATCAAAAAAAGTGTTATCAATACAACATTGATAACGCTTTTTTTAATGAAATAAGATAACTTTCTCTAGATAAAAGTACTAGGTAAGAAGTAGTGTTGCTGTTCCTAAGAAAGCGAAAATACCCACTACATCGGTTACGGTAGTAATGATGACGCTACCTGCTAACGCGGGATCTATATTTAGACGCTTTAAAAACAGCGGAATACTGACACCAGCAAGTCCAGCTGCAGTCATATTCATCAACATAGCAAAGGCAATTACGCCACCAAGCATTAAGTCTTGCTTCCAAATAGCGACCACTGTAGCAATTAATGTCGCCCAGATGATGCCATTTAAAAAACCAATCGCTACTTCTTTGGTCAACAGAGCGCGGGCGTTACTGTCACCAACATGTCCCAACGCCATACCACGAATAACTAGCGTTAAAGTTTGGTTACCCGCAACACCGCCCATACTAGGAACTAATGAGTTCAGCACAGCTAAAATCGCTAATTGTTGAAATACTCCTTCAAACATACTGGTTACGGCAACAGCCATTAATGCGGTGATTAGGTTAACACCAAGCCATAATGTGCGTTGCTTAGTACTTTTAATTACTGGGGCAAAGGTATCTGCTTCATCATCTAAGCCTGCCATACTCATCATTGAGTGTTCAGCATTCTCACGAATAATATCGATAACATCATCAATGGTAATACGACCAAGTAAGTGACCCGCTTCATTAACAACAGGAGCCGAAAACCAATCATGGCGTTCAAAAAGTTGGGCAACATCTTGTTCGCCCATATCTGCTTGTACGGCTTGAATTTCTGCATTAATTAAACTTGAGACGATAGCCTCAGCTTTAGCTGTCACGATTGCAGCAAGTGATACTGCACCAATAAAGTTATTATTACGGTCCACTACATAAAATGAGTCGGTTGCGTCAGGTAGGTTACCTTTTAGACGTAGGTACCTTAATACTACGTCAACACTTACATCAGGTCGTAAGGTGATAGTATCGGTATTCATTATCCCGCCAGCGGTATCTTCTTCATAAGATAATGCTGTTTCGACACGACTACGGTCTTGCGAGTCCATCGAATTGAGTACTTCGTTAAAAGTACTGTCTGGTAGAGTACGTAAAACTTCGACTAAATCATCAACGTCCATGCCCTCGGCAACAGCAGCGAGCTTTTCAGGGCGCATACTTTTAAGAATACCTTTACGGACTTCTTCATTTAGCTCTTCGAGTACTTCGCCATGAAAGTCAGGATCAATGAGCTGCCAAAGAACAGGACGACTTTTTGCAGTAGACGATTCTAAAATAAGGGCTAAATCATAAGCGGGCATGTGCTGTAGTAGTTTTCGTACATAGACGAACATACCGCTGCCAAGCGCTTCGTTAACTTGTTGTAATCTTTGTTGGTTGAACTCTTGCTCTGATAATTCTGGCATAGCGACTCTACTTCTTTAGTGGAACGGATATATCGTGCACAGAAAACCCTCTAAAGAGTGTGTCGCTGAGACAGTCGCGAAACGGAGGATCATATAATGATGAAAAGAAAAACAGCTTTCTTTGGAGAACAGCTGAAGTCAACTTAAGTTTATCGTAACTTAGTGGTTTTATCAGCTTTTTTATCTTATGAGGGACTATTAACTAGGGGGCGTTCTAGTTATGAATTAAGATACTATCCCTATTATTTTCCATAAAAAGGCAGCTTGTTATTCAGCTTCGTCAAATTTATCAGAAATTAGTTGGCATATTTCAGCTAACGCTAACTGTGCATCTTTGCCTTGCGCTGTGATATTAACCCTTTTTCCTTGACCCCCTGCTAATAACATTAGCGCCATAATACTACTCGCGTCGGCCTCTTTTCCCGCCAACTCAAGAGTGATTTGAGCGGTGAATTTTTGGCTTAATTGTGCTAGTTTAGTGGCAGCACGGGCATGTAAACCTAATTTGTTACAGATTGTTACTTGTTCAGAGATAGTACTCATTTGGCGGCCAGTTGTTTAGGTAGATTTAACATCTATATCTCTATGATGGGTTTGAATATCTTCACGCTCTTTACGGAAGTTTTTTGCTAACATTTCAGCGATATAAACAGATCTATGTTTACCACCCGTACAGCCTATGGCAATAGTGACATAACTACGGTTATTACGTTCTAAATGTGGTAACCAAGTCATCATAAAGCTATTAATCTGCCAGATAAACTTAGTAACAATAGCTTGGCTCGCAAGGAAATCTTTTACCTCTAAATCGACGCCTGTTTTACCCTTAAGTGACTTCTCCCAAAATGGATTGGGTAAAAATCTGGCGTCAAAAACATAATCAGCATCAACAGGAATACCGTGTTTAAAACCAAAGGATTCAAACACTAATACCATTGAGCCTGTTTTCTTCCCTAAGATTCGCTCTCTGACTAAATCTGCTAGTTGATGCGGGGTGAGTTGACTGGTATTAATATACAAATCAGCGTTAGTGGATATTGGCTCTAGTAATGACTTTTCTAAAGCAATAGCCTGATCAAGCGGCATATTCTCTTTAATAAGGGGATGTAAACGACGTGTTTCGCTAAATCGCCTAATTAAGTCATTATCATCAGCGTCTAAAAAAAGAGTGTTCACGTCTACTGCTTTGGGTAAATATGCAATTATCTCTGGAATATCTTCAGGGTCTTTTGGTAGGTTTCGTACATCTAAACTAACCGCAACGTTTTCATAGTCGTTAATAACTGTATGCGTTAATGCTGGCAGCAGATTGATAGGGATATTATCTACACAATAATAACCAAGATCTTCTAAAACTCGAAGGGCAACTGATTTACCTGAGCCAGAACGACCACTGACAATGATTAGTTTCATTTATTATATTCCGGATACTTTACTTTAAGACAGCGGTTATCTTGCTAGCTTGCTTGTTGAATTAAGTTATAGAGTGCCTGATCATTATTACATTTTCGAACTTGCTTGATCATTTTTTTGTCACTAAATAATTTAGCAATACTTTGTAGCGTATCTAAATGTTCTTGGCAGCTATTTTCTGGCACAAATAAAGCTACAAAAACATCTACTTCCCTATTATCTATGGCATCAAAATCGATAGCTTTTTCGGTTGTTATTAATACGGCGACCGCTTTACTTGAATTGGGTAATCTACCATGAGGTATAGCAATACCGTTACCAATACCTGTACTGCCCATTTTCTCTCTATCGAGTAAACTATCTAATAGTTCATCTTGTTCTATATCCGTTACTTGAATCGCGGCGAGTTGACAAATTTTTTCTAGAATGCGTTTTTTACTAGTTACGGCTACAGCACAACAAGTACAGCTTATTGTTAATATTTCTGATAATTGCATAATTTTGTTAATGGTTATTAGGCGCCACTTACGCTAAATCATTTAGCTCGGACGCCTTATTTAATAGGCTTTAATTACTTTAAAGTGTTCTGTTGGATTAAATTATCGTTAAGTGAACAAGAATTTAATCCGGTTGCTATCTTGCAGTTTAATGCTTAGATAGCTTACCTTTATGCTTTAGGATTTGCCTATCAAGCTTATCAACCAAGGTATCAATAGAAGCATACATGTCGGAGTTTACTGCCGAAGCAAAGACTTCACTACCATTCATATGAACATTAGCTTCAGCTTTTTGGTTAAGCTTCTCTACGGTAAGTACTACATGCACATTATTGATATGATCAAAATGTCGCTCTAATTTAGAGAATTTTGTATCAACATATTCGCGTAATGAACTGGTTACTTCAACATGGTGGCCAGAAAGATTAATTTGCATAAGCATGATCCTTTTATTGTTGCCTTCTAAAGTAAACTCTTACGTTGGTTTGACGGTGGTATAGCTAATGATTCACGGTATTTAGCTATAGTACGTCGTGCCACTTTTATTCCTTGTTCTGCTAAAATATTAGCCATTTTACTATCACTTAAGGGTTTAGCAGGTGTTTCCGCTAAGATAAGTTTTTTAATTAAAGACCGAATTGCTGTCGATGAGCATTCACCACCATTTTCTGTACTAACATGGCTAGAGAAGAAGTACTTTAGCTCGAAGATTCCTCTTGGTGTATGCATATATTTTTGCGTGGTAACACGTGAAATAGTGGATTCGTGCATATCAACGGCTTCAGCTATATCGTTTAATACCATAGGTCTCATGGCTTCTGCACCATGTTCTAAAAAGCCTTGCTGGCGTTGAACAATACAGTTTGATACTTTAAGTAGTGTGTCATTGCGAGACTCTAAACTTTTGATAAACCATTTCGCTTCTTGTAAGTTAGATCTAATAAACTGTCCATCATCAGTTGACGACTTCATTGTTTTAGACATTGCCGCATACTGTTTATTGATTGATAATTTTGGTGCAGTATCAGAGTTTAACTCAACCACCCAACGGCCATTTTTCTTCTCAACAGTCACATCAGGCACAACATACTGGTCATTGCCTTTAATTACTGCATCACCAGGACGAGGGTTCAAGCTTTGAATTAAACGCATTACTTCACGAAGCTGTTCTTCTTTTAATTTTGTTTTACGCATTAACTGGCGATAATCTCGATTACCGAGCAAATCAATATGCTCATTAATAATCAATTTACTTTCTTTCAGGTAAGGGGTATCAGCACTAAATTGATTTAATTGAATAAGCAAGCAGTCAGGAATTGAGCGAGCAGCAACACCGATAGGATCAAACATATTAATACGCTTTAATACCGCTTCTACTTCATCAAGTTCCAGGCCTTCAGTACCAACACTGTCTAAGATATCTTCGGGTGATACGGTTAAATAACCAGCATCATCTACCGCCTCAATAATAGCAATAGCGATAGTCTTATCGGTATTGGTAAAGGGTGTTAATTCCATTTGCCATAATAAATGATCTTGTATGGAATCGGTAGTTTCACCTTGATAAGTATAATCATCAGCGGGACTGCTAACTGCACCAGTATTTGATACACCAGCACTGTAACTATCTTCCCAAGTAGTATCGATATTAAGTTCTTCTGGTATGTCGCTTTTTTCCATCGCCTCAGTAGTCGATATTTCGTCTATACTGACCTTTTGATCTTCACTACCGTCGCTTGTTACTTGCTCAGTTGTTGTCTCATTTATTGTGCTTGAAAAAGCTTCTTCGAGATTATTTTGTTCACTATTACTTTCACTTTGGGCTTTTTCTTCAAGCTCAAGTAGCGGGTTACTCTCTAAAACTTCTTGAATTTCTTGTTGTAACTCTAACGTCGATAATTGCAATAGCTTGATCGCTTGTTGCAACTGTGGGGTCATCGTTAACTGTTGTCCAATACGGAGCTGTAGTGTAGGGCGCATCTAGGTTATATGATTTCCTATTTATTATTCCTAATCGTTACATTTTTTAATATGTAACGACCTTTCTATTAACTATTTTAGCTAGTGTGATTAAATTACCACTTAATCTATAAATTAACTATAGCGTGAATTGTTCGCCAAGGTATACATCTCTGACCTTTTGATTAGCAAGAATTTGATCTGCATTACCTTGTGCAATTATTTCACCGTGACTAACTATGTAGGCATGCTCACAAACATCTAGAGTTTCTCTCACATTGTGGTCTGTGATTAATATACCTATACCTCGTTCCTTTAAGTGTAAGATGATTTTTTTAATGTCGCCAACCGAAATAGGGTCAACACCTGCAAAAGGTTCATCTAATAAAATAAACTGAGGGTCTGCAGCTAATGCGCGGGCAATTTCAACTCTTCGTCTTTCACCACCAGATAAGCTCATGCCGGTATTATCTTTGATATGACAAATATGAAACTCTTCTAAAAGATGTTCGAGTTTTTCAGCTCGCTGAGTTTCATTAAGCTCTTTACGTGTTTGTAATATCGCCATGATATTATCGCTAACAGTAAGCTTTCTAAAAATTGAGGCTTCTTGGGGTAAATATCCAATACCGCTACGGGCTCTTTCATGCATTGGTGCAAGTGTTAAGTCTTTACCATTGAGCTTGATTGTTCCATTGTCATTAGGTACTAAACCAACAATCATATAAAAAGAAGTAGTTTTTCCTGCGCCATTCGGTCCTAATAAACCAACGATTTGCCCAGCATTAACTTGTAAAGTCACATTTTTGACAACTTGTCGGCTTTTATAAGACTTGGATAAACTATCAGCAATAAGGGTATTAACTGGAGGCTTTTGTTCGGAGTTAGTTGTCACCGCTATCACCTTTCTTGTTAACTACCTTGTCAGTCACTTTTTCTGCTTTAGATTTTTCGTATGTTGCTTTCTTTTTTTTCAAAATAGTAGGTTGTAATATGGTAGTAACAGACTGATTATTAGCACTTTTCGCTTCTAATCTTTCACTTAAGGTGTTGTAAGTTATTTCATTCCCACTTACTTCACTACCAGCTTGTTTGACCAAGGCATTACCTTTAATCTTGATCATATTAAAGTTTGGATTATAGGTAATCTCATCAGCTTCTAATTTAATTAAACTCCCATCTTCTAGTTCTTGTTGGAATATAGCCGGCTTACCTTTAGCTAAATATGTATCATTTTTTTCGCCGCTATTTTTATCGACCACACTAAATACTTTAACTAAATCAGCGGT
>CAJWZC010000072.1 GCA_913049915.1 uncultured Colwellia sp. | reverse complement strand
ACTAACTCAGCCATATCATCTATGGTTTTAGAATTACGCACTTCGCGTCGTAATGTAATTTGACTAATACTCTATGAGTATGATCAACCCAACCAAAGTTAACTATTAGTGATTTAACACTAACGAATACCATAATAGCGATTATAGTCATCAAAGATAAAATCATCGCATAACCAGCGAGTAATTTAGTTATAAAATTTAAATTATCAAACATACTTTAATCTTATTGAAGCAAGTATATATACTTGGATTTTTATTGTTGTATTTAGTATGGATGAGTTTAAAAATTCATTTTAATTTATGTGTTATTTAGCGTGTATCAAGACGCTTGGTTATATCTATTAACCCTTAATGACGTAATTGAAGTTATTAGGGGCTAAACACCCACTAACTACATTAATACTTATTCTGTAGGACCTTTTTTCGTGATGATAATAGCAGAGCTAACGGAATTTTTAGTAATATTACTGGTTTTAAGTCCTTTAATCGTAGCTTATGCCGTTATAATCGAAGCAACGATGATTAATGAAAATAAGATAATCGCTGCCCATTCAAAGGTAGATAATCCGGTATATAAAGCCAACTAAGTAGTACCTGTTACGCAAGTACCTATTGGAAAGGTAAATGCCCACCAAGTTAGTACAAAAGGTATTTTTCTACGCAGTGTACGTAAAGTAAGAAAGCTCGCTAACATTGACCAATAAATGTCAAAACTCCAAACGGGAACGGCATACAAAATAGCTATATTATGTAAACTACCGGCATAAGCTAACCGCCAAAAGCTACATCGCTACGTACTTGATGATGGGTAAAATACGGAGCGGTATAATTATAGACGTTATCAGGCCAGTAATTGTGCTGATTATCCAAAGAGTTCACGCAATAACCAAAACGGTTACCAGGGTAAAAAACGATAAGAAAATAACAAGATTACGCCTGCAATCGTTAGTAGCGCCTTGAGTGGAGCACCAAAAAACTGATCCATAACAGGAGCGTTAAATTGACGTTCAATAATAGGCGGTTTGATAACCTTTTGAACCGTTTTTAATAACAGCATTACAATTAATATGATTGAAGTAATAACCCAGATAACCAGTCCGAACTGACCCATATGTTGACCTATTATAGGTAAGCCAACGGCTGCATTAGTAATAACACTAGTACCCATCAGCTAAGCAAACCAGTTTCGGCCAATCTTTGTACTTAACTTATGCTCTTTATTTTCAATAATTGATAATAGCTATTTACTTATTTTTATTGCTAAAGGCTAATTTCATACAATGTTTTTATAATAGACGACCGCTGTTTTGTTGCCATGAATAGTTAGGATCAGTAAAATACAGGTAAAGCCTGAACGGCGTTAATATATCTTGCTTCTCGAATAGCGAAGTAAGTGTAATTCTCTATTCTTTTAAGAGTGAAAAATTAGATCTAATGAGTATTAATGATAAATAGTAACGAGCTGAATACTCGCCAGTTAAATCGCCATTATGAAGAGCAAGGTTACTTTGTTATTAGAGACTATTTTGCTGCCGCTGACATTGGATCGCTGAGAGACATTATATTAAAGTTCCACCAATTATGGAAAAAAGATAATGCAGATTTTTATAAAGAAGTTGCGTTCAATTCATCTTTAATTACGGGTAGCGAATATTTAGAGTCCGACGACAGGATAACGCTTTTTAACTTCATCAGTTCAACAAAAATAATGACTATTGTCGATGCGGTTATAAAAAATAATCCAGCCTTTATGAATACACAATTATTTTTCAACCCTATTAACCCAGAGCTTAAAGATTTTTGGCATAGAGATTGTCAGTATGACCATGATATTGAGGTGCAAAAAATAGTGATTCATGAAACCCAAGTATTACACTTACGCGTACCATTATTTGATGAACTTGGTATGGAACTAGTACCAGGTACACATAAGCGTTGGGATACTGAAGAAGAGTTTAATGTGCGTCAAGAAGAGGAGGGTAGACTCAGTAACGAAAGCCTCTCTACTGGTAAAAAAATTAAGTTAGCCGCCGGCGACTTATTAGTCTTTTCTGCTGATATGATCCACCGTGGTTTATACGGCATGGACAGATTAGCGTTAGATATTTTAGTGTTCGATTCAGCAGGCGATTTTTCTGATTATATCGATCCCGATTGTTTACCTAATAGCGCCATGTTAGCTCAAATTGACGACCCAAGATTATTTAACAATACACTCGACTTAAAATCAAAATCAAATCAAAATCTGAAGTTTGAAATATAAAACCTATACTTAAACGTAATTCTAAAAATAAAGTTCCACTCACTCTAAAGTATGCGTAGCTTTATTTTTTTCATATATACCCTTAAGACTCTTAATTTAGCGTAAAAGACTTGTCTTAATTTATTGAACAACTTTCCAATGCCAATGTTTGGGCGGCAATATTTTACTCAGGTATTTTAGCGAGCGCCTTTGCCTATTAGGCATAAACCGCCAGTCAACGTTTACTTGAACCACACAAAGTCGCCCTTGTTTTTGCATTAGAGCTTATCTTTGCTCATATTGTAGTATTTTTCATCTTAGGTGAGCATCTTGGTGCAACGGCTGGTTTGGCGCAGTGTTAATTATTGCCAGTATGCTTTACTCTGAAATCGGCGGTAAAAGAAAAATTAAAATACAGCCATTAGATCAAATAGCTGTACCTGTCGAAAAATATTATTTTTAGCACTAACTTGCTCATAAAAATTTTCAGAAAGACCTAGGTTTTAAGCGAGTAATTTTGTTACCTCGGTTTTGCTGAGTACATTATCAAGATAATTGTAACTAACCTTTGGTGAATGCTGATTAGTTAGTGGTAATGCTGGCGTAATTAGAAAGCTCTGTAATTGTCATGTCTTATCATAGTGAAAGTTCAGTAAGTTAGTATTTTTGTTATGTATTAATGTGAAATAACTACGTTTAATATTAATTGTTGTTTACAATGAGAAAAAAATATATGGTTAGGTTTTAGTGTCATATCTTATTTCGGTTACCTTATTGTGGGCTTTTTCATTTAGTTTAATTGGCGTGTATTTAGCGGGGCAGGTTGATGCTTGGTTTTCGGTATTAATGCGTATTAGTTTGGCTATGTTAATATTTTTACCCTTCTTGCGATTAAATGAAATTAGCGGGCAAACCGCCGTTAAATTAATGGCTATAGGCGCAATTCAATTAGGCTTGATGTACGTTTTTTATTATCAGTCATTTTTGTATTTGTCTGTGCCTGAAGTTTTATTATTTACCGTGATGACCCCTATTTATATCACTTTATTAAATGATGCTTTTGAGCGAAAATTTCACCTCAATTTTATGTTAACTGCATTACTTGCAACCTCGGGTGCTATTGCTATTCGTTTTAACGGCATAGATGCTAACTTTATTGTTGGCTTGATTTTAGTGCAAGCGGCTAATTTATGTTTTGCTACTGGGCAGGTCTGTTATAAACGGTTAATGGCTGATCGGCAGCTAAAACAGTCTATCAATCAAAAAGCAATATTTTCTTGGTTTTTCATTGGTGCCTTTTGTGTGGCTACTATTTGTTATTTAATTTTTGGTGATGCCAATAAACTACCGACAACTGAGTTGCAATGGGGCGTATTAGTCTATTTAGGTATTATCGCCTCAGGTGTTGGTTTTTTTGCTTGGAATAAAGGGGCTACTTTGGTTAATGTTGGTGCACTGGCCATTATGAATAACTTACTGATCCCTGCAGGTATAATCGTTAATTTAGTGATTTGGAATCGTGATGCAGATATCCCTAGATTAGTCTTTGGTGGCTCACTTATTGTACTGTCATTATTACTAAATCAATGGTTAGAAAAGCGTAGAAAAATCGATAAATCGACTACCTAAATAGCTTTAATTAAAATTTAAGTGTTGGCTGATTTATCAAGTAGAACTTAGCTTGATCCCTTGATTAAACTTTAAGATCAGCTGCTATTTTTTTAGTTGATTTATAAATAAAAATCACCTTAGGCGCCTTATTAAATCAGTGCCATAGGATGTTATTCTTTAAGCACAAACTAACAATCTATTTTTGTCTGTTTTTTGTCTATTATTGCATAGTCAGTGCTCTCTTTTCTGTATAGGTCCATATTGAATGAAATATACGGAGAAGTTGTATTTACTGTATATTTAACTGGCAAAACCACCCTTTCTATTGCTTGACAGAATTGCGATGAACATATTCTACAATGGGGTTAAGGTACCAGTCTAAATCTTGTATTTTCTAGACTAGATATAAATTATAAGGATGATACATAACGTATTGGCCTTTTTGTTATTTTCATTGGCTATTTTTCGTTGTAAGTTATTTAATTTTTTCTAAATAATTATAGAACTATATTACTTTACTTGATTGAAAAGATTAAAAGCACTTGAGAAATCTTTAGCACCATTACCGTTTGCCGCATGCATAGCATATAAACTACGAGCCAATGCACCCATAGGTGTTGATGAGTGACTTTTTACTGCCGTATCCATGGCTAAGCCTAAATCTTTAGCCATTAAGTCGACCATAAAGCCACCTTGATAATCGTTAGACGATGGTACGTTTTCCATTACACCAGGGCAGGGGTTGTATACATCAAGGGTCCAGTTACTGCCTGAACTATTACTCATAATATTTGATAATACTGATGCATCTAAGCCATTACTTATGCCTAATTGTAATGCTTCAGATGTAGCTAGCATTAACACAGATAACAACATGTTATTACAAGCTTTAGCTACCTGTCCTGCACCATGTTTACCCGCATGAAAGACATTCTTACCCATATTATCTAAAATGGGTTTTGCTTGATTAAAATCAGCGTCACTACCACCAACCATAAAGCTTAAAGTACCAGCTACTGCACCACCAACACCACCCGATACCGGCGCATCAATAAAGTTAATACCTTGAGATAGTAATGCCGCACCAACGCTAATTGACGTTGGTGAATCAATGGTAGATGAGTCTATAACTAACGCGCCTCTAGCGATATGATTGATCAAACCATTTTTTGATAAATATACGGATTCTACATGCTGGCCAGCAGGCAGCATTGAAATAACAAATTCAGCACCTTTAACACAATCACTGGCTTGTGCTTGAGTTGTTGCGCCTTGCTCGACCACATGAGTAACGGCTTGCTCTGATAAATCAAACACACAAACCTTGTGTCCAGCTTTAACTAAATTGATGGCCATAGGGCCACCCATGTTACCTAAACCTATAAAAGCAATATTCGCCATGATGTTATTCCTTTTTGTCTTTATATCTATTCTACCTGAAGCTGAATCATTTATATTCAAGTGGAATGGATATATCTATTTCATTAAAAAAAGTAACTTCTATAATAATTTATTATAGAAGTTATAAAAGAACCTGCCTATGCACATGACTCACGGGCGTCATCCCCGTGTTGTCTTAATCGGGGAACCAGTTTCTAAAAGTGATGGATCTTCAGTCAGAGACTGCGAAGATGACGTTTATAGCAATACCTCAGTTAACTATATAGGCATATAAAATAAAAATTATTTCAGACTAATCGTGGTATGAATATCCTGGCCATCTTGATGATCAGGCTCAAACCAACGTGTTGTTACCGATCGAGTATGAGTCCAAAAGCTAACGGTTTGTTTACCGTTTGGCCCTAAATCACCCAGTTTAGAAGCTCTTGAACCAGTAAAGCTAAAGAAAGCGACAGGAACAGGAATAGGTACGTTAATACCCACTTGGCCCACATCAACTTCGTTTTCAAATAAACGCGCATTCCAACCTGAAGAGGTAAAAAGAGAAGTACCGTTACCATTAGGGTTTGCATTGATGACTGCTATGGCTTCTTCGAGTGTTTCAACTTCTAACACACATAACGCTGGACCAAAGATCTCTTGGGTATAAATATCCATGTCAGTAGTCACATTGGTAAATAATGTTGGTCCAACAAAGTTACCGTTCGGATAACCTTCTACCTGACAATCTCTACCATCAATTAGCATGGTGGCGCCTTGCTCAACACCACTATCAAGTAATTTTATGATACGTTGTTTCGCTTGCGGTGATACTACTGGACCTAAGTCAGCATCACGCTGAGAGCCAGGGCCTACTTTCATTAATTTAGCGCGTGCAACTATTTCTGGTAACCAGTTGCGTGCTTCACCCACTAAAATAGTGACAGGATTAGCCATGCAACGTTGACCCGCTGCGCCAAAAGCTGAACCGAGTAAATCATTAATAGCTCTATCTTTATTGGCATCAGGCATGATAACCATGTGGTTTTTAGCACCCATCATAGATTGTGCGCGTTTTCCATGCTGGCTCGCATGATTGTATATATGCGTACCAACATGAGTAGAGCCAATAAATGAGACAGCTTTTACATGTTTATGTTCGATTAAGGCATTAACTTCATCAGGGCCGCCGTGCACAATATTAATAACGCCTGCAGGTAGACCAGCTTCAATAGCGAGTTCTACAAAACGTACCGTTGATGAAGGTGCTTGCTCTGAAGGTTTAAGGACAAAAGTATTGCCACAAGCAATTGCTGGTGGAAACATAAAGGCGGCAAGCATTAGCGGGAAGTTAAAAGCGGTAATACCTAAACCTACGCCAAGAGGTTTATGCAAAGTGTATGTGTCTACACCAGTCGCAACATTATTAGCCATATCACCTAATTGTAAGCGCGTTACGGAACAAGCATTTTCAATCGCTTCTAACGCTCTACCTACTTCGCCTTCAGCATCCGGTAAGGTTTTACCGTGCTCTAATGTGACTAATTCGGCTAATTCTTGCGTATTTTCACGTACCAGGTGAGCAAAGTTAACCATAATACGCATACGATTAGTTAAAGACGTTTTAGACCAGGTTTTGAACGCTGTTTGTGCGCTTTGCACCGCTAGTTCAACTTCTTCTAGGGTTGCAATAGGTACACGAGCAACAACTTCTTGCGTTGCTGGGTTTAAAACATCCAACCACTGTTTAGTTTGTGAACGGATTTTTTTACCATTAATGATTAGTGGAACTTCAGTAATACTCATAGCAATCTCGATTAATTAAAAGTTTGATAAATATTGAAAAATTAAAATTATATAAATCTATATATGCAAGATAGGCCTTTCTGTAACTTGTCACAATAAACATAAATGCAATGCGCTTTGCGTTTTTGCAATGGTGTGGTGTAAGTATTACACTTATACCCAACTCATTAAGTTTTAAGTGCGCCACCATAGATATTTTAACTAGTAAAAGTGGGTAATCATTGAATAGAATGGATATTATTAGATGAATTGGGATGATATAAAAATATTTCTTGAAGTTGCTCGGGCAGAGCGATTATCAACAGCGGCTAAGCGCTTAACTATGGATGCATCTACTGTGTCTAGGCGTTTGCATAAGTTAGAAGAGAGTATAGGAACAAAGCTATTTGATCGTACCCAAGAGGGACACGTATTAACGGCTGATGGTAAAATGTTACTTAACTCGGCCTGTAAAATGGAACAAGATGCTCAGCATGCGCTATCTAACATTCATAATAACAATGAAGAAAATTGTGGCTTGGTACGTATTGGCGTTACCGAAGCGTTAGGTAATTTTTTTGTATCACCGAATTTACTGTCATTACAACAGCAACACCCCAATATTGATGTACATTTATTATTGTTTTCAAGGTATGTCAAAATTAGTAGGAATGAAGCGGATATTGCTATTGCGGTTGAGCGACCCAAAAGTACATCTATGATAGTGTCAAAGCTATGTGATTATAAATTACAGCTTTATGTCCATCAAGATTACCTAGATAAGAACTTAGACAAACACCGGCAAGGTATAGCCCTAGACGAATTAGCTAAACATAAGTGGGTAACTTACGTTGATAATTTATTATTTACCGACCAGCTTTCTTATGTAAAAGAATTAAACCAGTACTTAGATGGTGAGTTAAAAGCAAATTTTAGTAGCACCAGCATTATCAGTCAATATTTTGCTATTAAAAGTGGATTAGGTATTGGTATTTTACCTTGTTTTTTAGCAGACCAAGACAAGAACCTCATTAAACTTCATAGCCAAAAAATCAGCATCAGCCGAAGTTTCTGGTTGGTTACTCACCCCGAAAGTAAACGACTTTCACATGTAAATACGGTGTGGCAATACTTAAAGCAACTAGTACTACAACATGCTGATTTGTTAAATCCAAGTGATTAATTATTTAGGGGATAAAAAGATTATCGATTAAACAGTATTGTAACGAAAGACTAAAGTCTCGTTAGTAGCTTTATAAATACTTTGTTCTTGTATTGGTCATATAACAAGTTTTCAGTTAATAAAATTAAAATAATAGTGGAAGAGGTTATTTACAAGTCACTTGGTAAATTATTATCGCAATGAGATTAATTAACTTATTCAATCTAACTATTAAACAACAACTGTTTGATAGTAAATACCTTATTAAAAAATATTAGTTTTTTATGTACAGCAGCAACACAAAATTAATATCATTGGTGTAGGTTAAGTCAAGCGCTAAAGTAAGATAAACTAATAAAGCCAGTAAAAATAGGCTGTCGTTAGACCGGAGTTTTGCTAAAAGAGAGTCATATCTATACTTTAGTTTTTATTTTTTACTAACTTAGTGGTGACAGCAACGAGCCTAAAATATCATCAGTTAAACTCAGTTTGTTATCGCTCACTTCTTCAGATAATAAGGCTTTGGCTAACTCAGCTTTGTTTTGTTGAATTTTTTGAATCTTCTCTTCTATTGAATTTTCAATAATTAACTTGTAAACAAATACGGGTTTGTCTTGACCAATTCTATAGGCTCTATCCGTTGCTTGGTTTTCTACCGCCGGGTTCCACCACGGGTCAAAATGAATAACCGTATCGGCTGCTGTTAAGTTCAAACCCACGCCACCTGCGCGTAAACTAATTAAAAATACGGGTACCTCTCCACGTTGAAATTTATCAACTACCTCTTGTCTTTTAGTGGTTGAGCCTGTTAATTTAACATAACCAATACCAGCTTCAATGAGCTCTGCTTCTATCAACGAAAGCATACTGGTAAACTGAGAAAAGATTAATATTCTGCGGCCTTCGTCAATTTGCTCAGGCAAGGTTTCCATTAAATATTCAAGCTTAGCCGATTGATTTACTCTTTTAGCGCCTTCAAGTTTTAATAACTTAGGATGATTACATACTTGTCTGAGTTTTAATAATGCATCTAACACTTCTATCTGACTACGTTTTAAACCTTTATCAGCAATAATATCCTTTAAGCGACTATCCATAGCTAAACGTACTGATTCATAAAGCTCAGCTTGTTTTCCTTCAATACGTAATTTTTGAATTATTTCTGTTTTAGGCGGTAACTCAGTAGCTATTTTATCTTTAGTTCTACGTAAAATAAACGGCTTAATACGTTGATTTAATAATTGCTTACGTTCTAGCTCACCATGCTTTTCTATCGGTGTTCTAAAGAGTTTGGTAAATTGTCTTTGGCCGCCTAAAAATCCTGGCAATAAAAAGTTAAATTGTGCCCAGAACTCGCCTAAATGGTTTTCCATCGGCGTACCCGTTAAGCACAGTTTATGCTGCGCTTTAAGTGATAAAAACGCTTGGTATAATTTAGTTTTAGTATTCTTTATATAATGAGCTTCATCAAGAATAAGGTAGTAATACTTTTGCTCAGTATAATACTCTAAATCTTTAGTAATTAAGGCATAACTGGTAATAATGATATCAACTTTAGTCTCAAGCTCTTCAGGGTTCTCAAGACAAGCGAAGTTATCTTTACGTTTACTACCATGCAGTACTTGATAAGAAAGTTGTGGGGTAAATTTATCAATTTCATTAGCCCAGTTAAAAATAACGCTAGTGGGCGCGACAATTAATACGGGTTTAGTCAATCGGCCGTGCTGTTTTTCAATCAGTAAATGCGCCAAGGTTTGAATAGTTTTACCTAAACCCATGTCATCAGCCAAAATACCGTTTAATTGGTACTCTCGTAAAAATTGTAACCAGTTTAAACCTTGATGCTGATACGTTCTTAACGTCGCATTTAACCCTACAGGTACTGGTACTGTGGTGACTTCTTGAAAGTCTTTCAGTTTATCAGCTAGTTCTCTTAATTTAGTGGTACCTTTTGCTACCATGCCTTGATCATCTAGCATGGATATCGTTTGATGACTTTGAAAACGAGAAAGCTCCATCGTGCCATCTTTACTTAAGGCATTAGGCATAAAGAGTTCAATAAACTGTTTCAATATTGGCTGTACACTTTGATAACGCAAGGCAACAAAATCGCCATTGTCTAGATCAACATAAATAGGTGAGTCAGGCGCAATAAGTTGTTCTTTTTCCCGATCAATCAGTGCCGACCTAGGTAGTTGTTCAATAGCGCTAAGTAAAATAGGGAACGCTGGCATTTTTCTACCATCAATGGTTAAGTTTAATCCTAATGAGAAAAAATCGTGGTCATCGGTTTCAATGACTTCGGCATCAAATACGCTATCGGTGGCGAGCGCTTTATAATAAAAACCATCAGCAAAGCTAATATTCCAGCCTAGATCTTTAAGTGATTGTACTTCTTGATGTAAAAAACGCTGCCAAAAAAAACTACCTTGCATCAACATTGAAAAATTGGGTGTTTTGTTCTTACTTAATTCGTCTTCATTGGTAAAAGTGTAACGCTTAGGTTTAGGTTGGGCGATAAACTTTAACGTAGTAAGTTTATCAATAACTGTTTGTTCAAAGGCTAAATCACGATAAATTTTTACCTCGATGGAGTTATTACCAACAGGTAAGTTTGCTGGCGTAACCGTCACACTTTCGTCATGGGGATTAACTAAATTACCTTGATAGGAAAAACTAACCTGTGCATAACCGGTTTGTCGATTAGAGGCTACTGGCGTAGAAAAGTGTACATACACCTCAGGTTTTGATAACTCTTGTGAGAACTGAGTTTTTGGTTTAGGCAAACGCTTTACTGCATCACCTAACGACATAGACAGCTTATTCATTACCCAAGGTAATGAATCTTCTTCAAAAATAGGAGAATTAAGTAAACCTGCTTCGAAATCAGATTGCGTATTAGTATTAATTTTACCAAAGCAATTTTTATCTTCATCATAAAAGCACAGTGGTTGTGCTTTTATGATAAGAATACTTGCTGAGGGCTGTTTTAAAATAAGCTGTAACGTATGTAAATTATTACCCAGTGCTAGCCACTGCCATTCTGCCTCTAATGGCTCACTTAAGGTCATAGGATCGTTTAAGTCGTAGTTTATATGCCAAAAACATCGATTAGTTTTTATAATGCGTTCAAATAAATCAAAATACTTAATAGTATCGCCAAACTGATTCGTACGCATAAGCTCGGTAAGCACAGCAACATCATCATTATTAGCATAGGCACTATTAATTAAAGTATTCGCAGAGAATTCACTACCAAAAGAATTACTCCAGCCACCACTATTAGTAGGTTTAGCTGATTTAATCTCTAAATTAAAATAATCGTCGTCGTTATAATTATTAGGTTTTAAAAAGTATAATAGCGACTTTTGTTGAGTATTTGGCGGGTATCTACTAGGCTGCGCTTGAAAATTACCAAGCCATTTATTAACTGTTTTTTCAGCGGTAGCAATACTGCTTCGGTCAAAGTGTTCATGGATATAACATTGTGCTAATGCTGCACCATGCTTACAATCACGACCGACATAACAATCACAATAACTGGCAATATCACTAAATTTACCATCAAAGACTATACGCGTTAAGTAAGTCGATTGGTTAGAACGCTCACTAAAAACGACACCACGAATTGTTTCACCATCGAGAGCACAGCTTTTAATACCACTAGCTTGAAAAAGTCTCGCTCCTTTTTTCCATTCATTTTTGGTAAAGTGCTGTTCAAGTAATTCAGGTGTAAAAATGTTTTTTGCCATAAGTTTTTAATTACTAATAATACATATAAGTTAATCGTTTGATAGATAGATAAGCTGATAAGTTAGGTCGTTATCTCTTCACAATAGAATGAAATAGAACCTTCAACCTTTACTGTCATCATTATTTATAGCTGGATAGTACCATAAAGGCATCTTTTGCATAAGTGCGACAAGGGTATTTAAATTGAGTACGATCAAGGACTTTCACTTTAGTATAAACACTATACGATTTAGCTATTGAATGTAATGACTGGTGACAGTCGTTACAGATGATTATTACTTCACTAAAAGTCATTTTTCAGGATAAATTAACAATAGAAGATCTAGTTAATTTTTGAAATTAAAAGTAAAATCAGTAAAATAGTTAATGAACTAAAAATGGGCTAAGCAAGGAATAGTGTGTGATTTCAAAAAAAGTAAGAGAGCTATTTGTTTCATTAATGGAAGCATCAGATGACTCTCCTGTTAGCTATGATATTGAAACTGAGCAATACAGCGGTTTTTTCAATAATTCTGTCGTTGATAAGTATATTGATTTAGGTGCGTTAGAACTTGTTGAGGGAGGAGAGGGCACAATAACCATTTTACTTAATAATAGAGATGACTTTTTAAGCTCTTTTGCTGCGGGTGCTAGAGAGGCTAGTAATGGCAGCGATCAGTCGTATGCAGACTATAATGCTAATCCTTTTTCATTTTCAGTTGGTTATGAACATTTTCATCAAATAGCTAAGAAAAAACGGCCAGTAAAGGGCTACATATGTCATGGTTTTGAAAATTCATATACAGGGTTAATACACCAACAGTAATACCTCACTTTGCGGTCTTAAATAATCAGTACACACACTATAATTTCAGTAAATTAGTGATGAATGTTATCGTTAATTATCTTCGGACATTAATTATCGACATTAGTTGTTAGTATCAGTAATGGGTAAACTGCAGTGAAGCTGTAGTTATTTATATATTTATATTGACGTTTATCAGTATTTTGGAAGAATTATGTGGCGTACTGCTTTATTTATTAGTTTTATCTGTTCTGTAACGCTTAATGTATATTTGTTTATACAATTAAATGTCTTCTCTATTGAACAAAAACTTCAGCAAGACGTTAGTGTGCAGCCACTGCAGCGTTTAGCAAAGCAGACAAAAAATAAAGTTAAATATATAGATAACATCTATGATGTAGAAAACACTAAAAACGCTCAACAAGTTGTCAATAAAATTAAACAAGCCATTAATGATAAAGACTATTTTGATGCGCGATTTTTAATGAATACCTTAGCGAATGACTATGAAACTGAAGTATCTGAAGTAAGGCTTTTTTGGTTACAGACAACAGAGGCATTAATTCAGCAAAAATTATTTATACATGTTGAAGACTCAATCAGTGCATATTTAGCATACGATCCTGATGATAGCGATTTTCTATATCTACAAGTTGACTTATATTGGCAGCAACAATTAGCTTTACTTGCTATTAAACATGCCTATGAAGTGCAATATCATGTATTTAATGAAGTTAAAAATCGTAATGCGATTAACTTTTCAAGATCGCTGGTTCAGCAATTCGCAGATGGGTTAATAAAAAATAATCACTGGCTAGAATTGAGAGACTTGGTTGAAGAAGTTACTGTCTTTGACCCACAAAACCTTAACTTACAATGGCTTTTTGTCCGTGCACAATTTCAGTTAGGCGAATTTGAGTATGCACGCGATGCTATTAAACCTTTGTTAAGTGAGCCTAATTATAAAATAAAGGCACTAGCATTATTAGCCGAAATAGAAGTCGCGTTAAGAAAGCCACAAAGTATTCCGTTAAATCGCCAAGGCGAACACTTTATTGTGCAAGCACTCATGAATGATACGTTTAAGGTATCGTTAATGTTGGATACTGGAGCCAGTATTTCATTGCTATCTGAACCAGCATTTGAAGTCTTGAATCAGTATTCAGAAGTGCTCTATGTTAAGGATGTAAAGCTCAATACGGCGGGAGGTACAATAACTGCAAGCATTTATCAAGTAGCCGAGTTTGCTATACAAGGCTATATCGTTAACGACTTCGTTTTTGCGGTAAGTTCTTTTGTCAGTGAAGGTAACGATGGTTTATTAGGTATGAACTTTTTAAAGCATTTTGATTTTCACATTGATCAAAATAATGGTCTATTAGTTTTAAAAAATAAATAGACCTTATTTCCATGCTTTGTTAATTATAGTACTTGAATAACATTACAGTAGTTTTATGCGATTTCACTACCTAACTAGGGTATAAATACGTTAAAATAGTTGACTATTAACTTCGCTTTGAGCGCTTTAACTTAATGACCTCTGACAAAACTACTGTTACACCCCCAGCCAACTTTACAGAACTTGGCCTTATTACACCTTTGTTAGCTCGATTATCTGAGCTTGAATATCTACAGCCAACGCCTATTCAAGCGCAAGCTATTCCAAGTGTATTAGCAGGACGTGACTTAATTGCAGGGGCAAATACCGGTTCGGGTAAAACAGCCACTTTTGCGTTGCCACTATTACAAAAATTGCGCGCTGATATATCATCGGGTAGTAAAAGTAGTAAAGGTAACTTTGTTAGCGGATTGATTTTAGTACCTACCCGAGAATTAGCTAAGCAAGTGGCTGACAGTATTAAATCTTATGCGGTACACTTTAACGGCGAAATTAAAACCGTTGCTGTTTTTGGTGGTGTATCAATCAATACTCAAATGCTTGCATTACGCGGTGGTTCAGATATTTTGGTGGCTACACCAGGTAGATTACTCGATTTAATTTCAAGTAATGCTATTAAGCTAGATAAAGTTAAAACCTTAGTGCTTGATGAAGCTGACCGTATGTTGAGCCTAGGCTTTACTGAAGAGATAACGGCGCTATTGGCGTTAATGCCAACGAAAAAACAAATATTATTATTCTCTGCGACTTTTCCTGAACAAGTCAAAACGTTAACGCAAGAATTACTTAACAACCCTATTGAAATACAATTACAAAGTAGCGACGCTAGCACCTTAGTACAGCGTGTTTTCACCGTTAACAAAGGTGAAAAAACAGCGTTGTTAGAGCATTTAATAAAGTTACATCAATGGCGACAAGTACTTATTTTTGTCAATGCTAAACATCACTGTGAACACTTAGCCGAAAAACTTTCTAAACGTGGTATTACTGCCGAAGTATTCCATGGCGATAAAGGTCAAAGTGAACGTAGTCGGGTACTTGATGGCTTTAAAGCAGGGAATATCGACGTATTAATTGCTACTGATATTGCTGCTCGTGGTCTAGATATTGAAAAACTGCCCGTAGTTATTAATTTCAACTTACCAAGAAGCCCATCAGACTACATGCACCGTATTGGTCGCAGTGGCCGTGCTGGTGAAGTAGGTTTAGCCTTATCATTTATCGATCATGAAGATTATCATCATTTTAGTGTAATAGAAAAGAAGAATAAAATTCGTCTTGATCGTGAACAAATTGAAGGTTTTGAAGTTGATGAAATGACTGAAGACTCAATTTTAGCGATAGAAAAACCTATGGCTGCGCCAGAGGGTACAGGTAAGAAAAAACGCAAAAAGAAAGCAGCAGTCAATGCCGATATCTGGTCAGGATATTCTAAGCCAGAATAATAGCTCTTAGGTTAGCGAAGCATTCAATTGATGAGTCATTATTTGCTTCGGCTCAAGAAGAGGCAAGGCGTTAATTATCGATATTTTCTCTACATTTCCTTGATGAAGTCATTAAGTTCTTCACCATTTAGCACAGGAAAAAAGCGTGGTTAATAGTCGAAAATAGTTATAGAACCCCTGATGTTTTAGCAAAAGTAATTTTAGACTCTTATTTCGCTCTAAATTCTAATACCGTCGCATTAATACAAAATCTTGGTTGTCCATTTGGACCATCTGGAAATACGTGACCCAAATGAATACCTGACATTTTAGAGCGAATTTCGGTTCGTACCATGCCGTAACGATTATCGGGCTTCTCAATCACAGAACCATCTATCGCTTTCGTAAAAGATAACCAACCAGAATTGGAGTTAAAACGGTCATTAGTATCAAATAATGGTGCGCCGCTTAACTTATCAATAAAAACACCATCTGGTGTATTCTTGAATATTTCATATTCTTTACAAAAACGACCATCTGTTCCCTCATCGAATGCGACATTAAAGGCTTCACTTTTTCCTAATTTAAAAGCACCTAACGCTTTATAAAAATACTCAGGGTCCATATATCCTTGTTTGCCAAAGACCTCTTCACCGTCTTGAATAAATAAAATAGTAGGTGTCGCCCAAGTTTCAGTCTTGATAGTTAAGCCTTTTAGCTGACTTGCGAGACGAAAATTAATAGCAATTGTGCCTTTGTAATCATTAGCGACATTCTTTTTGAATTTCTCACAATAAGGACAATAATTTTCTGATTCAATGACAACAATATGTTTACCTTTTAATAATAGGGAATTATCAATTTTTTGATTTACTAATTTAGTTTTATCTTTATCAGCAGTAAACTTAACGCCAGTAGAATGATCTGGGCAATAACCTTTTGGGTTTTTGACTAAATAATCTTGGTGGTATTGCTCGGCTTCAAAAAACTCAGTTAATGAACGTATTTTAGTCTCAATCTTTCCATAACCAGCGTCATTTAATAATGTTTGATACTGTGCTGTTATTTTTAAGGCAATAGTATTTTGTTGTTCATTACTCGTTAGTATCGTTGAACGATATTGAGTGCCAAAATCATTACCTTGTCGATTCAGTTGAGTTGGATTATGTCCCTCATAGTAACTATATAAAATAGTTTCTAAGCTGACCTTTGAGCTATTAAAGATAACTTTAACGACTTCTGCATGGTTATTTACATTGTTTTTGTGCTTTCTTTTAGTAATCTCTTGATAAGTAGCACTGACATTTTTACCATCGGCATAACCTGATATGGCATCAATAACACCTGGAATTGCCTGATATCTTTTTTCAGCCCCCCAAAAACAACCAGCACCTAATACAATGCTTTCTAAATGCGTTGTTGCAGGCATTTTTTCAGTTGATTTTAATTTAGGTATTATTGCTTCGATTTCATTTTGAGTTTGAGCGTTAGTTGTCTCTACCGTTGAGTACTCAGTAGATTTTGGTGCTACAGCATAAAAGGTAAGTACTGACACTAATACGATTGCGGTGATGAATGATGTTTTTTTCATAATTTTTTCCTGAGCCAACCATGAAGATTGATTTATTAAACTTGACCTAAATTATAAATGATTTATATCTCTAATTAGTCACCGATTTATCACAAAGGCATAATAGTTACCTAAAACCGATAAAATGGATAGTATTGCTAAGACTATTGGCTAAGTTACAGTGGTCATCTTAGCAACGCCTCATTAAATCAAAGGCTATATTATATCAATACAATAATAAAAGATTAGAACTCGATAAATGATAAACAATTTTACACCGCAGCGCTTGTATTATTTATCTCACTTACGTCATTTTTTTAATCGTCTTATTAGCTACCAGTAGTTCAGCTCAAGCTAAGCTAGATAAGTCTACTCAATCCATCAAATGGCATTAGGTAGACTTTAGTAATGTTTACCGTACGGGTCAAATAGAGTATGTATTAACTGATAGAACACGAGTTGATTGTTTAACAGATACTCATACTATTGAGTATAATTGGTAGAGATAAAATAGGCTAAGTGTTTAGAGCAGAGGTTGTTTTATTTTTTTATGATAGATAAAGAGTGGGTATTGCCTTAATTTTTAATCCAAAAACTAAAGATTGATTTTTAAAACGTTTATATAAATCTATTAGCGATAATAACTTTGATGTACAGATTTGGAGCATTACCAACAAAAAACCTAACTCAGTCTTTATCCATTAATGTTCATGTCCTCTCATGTTAACGATTTTTCGTTCCAGCAAATAAATATCATTATTAAAATTCTTAATGACACCCTCTTGTTAGTTAGTGATGAAAAAAAAGTAATAACCTAATAATGTTAGGCTTATAAGATGATATTAGTTAATTAAGTTTCGATTTATTGGTGTTTATGATCGCTATTGAAAAGGGGCAAATGATGATCGTTTTTCTATTATTCCACCGCGCTTTGTTGCCGATATTAGAAAAGTGATGAATGATAAGAGTATTATTGCCTTGGATAATGGAATATATAAACTTTGGTTTGCGCATAATTATAAAGCTTATCAACCCAATACAGTATTACTTGATAATGCCCTTGCCAGCATGGGAGCAGGTTTACCCTTAGTTATTATGGCGCAGAGCTTTGCGCAAAAGAAACTTTTAATTTAACCGGTAGTTAAACCCCAATGGATTTAACCCAAGCAGGCGCAGATAGAATAGCCTTTACTACCAAGCAGCCTATTGATTATTTATCACAACGATCTAAATAAAAGCTACCATTCATTAAGATTATAAAAGTAAAAAGCTAAAATTATAGCCTTAAAATATTGGTGAACTTAAATGTTAGCTATAACTATGATTTATAGGAGGAATAGGCTTAGATTTTTAGCTTGTATTATAGACAAGTCCACCCAAATAAGCTATCGTAAACAGGTAAGCCAAAAGCAATTTTTTTGTCAATAAAATGTGTTTTTTGTAAGTATAATGTGTTTTTGTAATGAAACGTCACTTGAATTAACGAAAATGGAATAAAGGGTAGATCATGAGCGATAATATTAATAAAGATAAAGACCAATTAAATAAACAAGAAAATAATCCTGTTCTGGTCAATAAATTAGAAAATGTTATTAATGAACCTATCAATATTGATGCACAAGAGTTAGCCGAAATTGAAGCTATTCAAGCTGCAATTGAAGCAAGTGATGATCCTATAGACGATATTGAAACCGCCGCAGGCGAAACAAGTGATGGTGGTCGTTCTGTTGTTGTAGATGTCTCGCGTGATGGTAAAGAAATACTTGCAATCTCTGATTTTAAAACAGCTACTTTTGCTCTGAATTCTATTACTAACGATTTAACTGATACAAATAAACTATTCATCAGTTCGGTCGATACCTCTATCCCATCCACAGATACAGAAGATACAGCAGGTACCACATTGTCTGCTCAGTTTACTGATAATTTTGTCTCTGGCGTGACTTATACAACTTCATCAGGCCTAACCGGTACTACTGGCGATACCAGCACAGCGGGTGAGTTTAAATATAATGCAGGCGATACAATAGTGTTCACTATTGGAGATGTAATTATTGGTCAATTTAGTGCCGATGCAATCAATGGTGATATTGTCTTTTTACAAGATATTGCTGGTAGCTCACTTTCTGATAGCAATTCAAGCCACGTTGAAAATATGGCTATTTTCCTGCAAGCATTAGACAGCGATCTAACTGATAGCACTAGTGGAAATGGTATATTAAGTACTGATAATCTAATCGACAATGATAGTTCTTACGCGACAAATATCACTATTTCTCAAGCTATTCTCGATGCATTTAGTGGGTATGTTGACCCAACAACGGGTGAAGCCTTAGATATCACAACCTCTGGTAAAGAAATGATCTCACTGGCATTAGCTTCTGTGGGTATTGAGTTCACGCGTGATACAGAGCAAGATGAAAGTAGTAATGGTGAAAATA
Source organism: uncultured Colwellia sp. (assembly GCA_913049915.1). GTDB lineage: Bacteria > Pseudomonadota > Gammaproteobacteria > Enterobacterales > Alteromonadaceae > Colwellia. The sequence goes on along the minus strand of CAJWZC010000072.1, from coordinate 320 downwards.
TCTTTGAAACGGTCGCAATGGATCACGTTGCACAGACCATTGATGAATTAGCTGGAGAACGAGCTCCGAACAGCGCTGAACAACGTGAATTGGATACTATTGATGTGCCAGGCGGATTGATCAATTTCAATTTTGCCGAAGCCGATGGCGTTATTACTTTTACAACGGATGATCTTTTAGAAGGAGCTGTTGGCCAACAAGTAATAACAACCAACTTAGTTGTTGAAAATGTTAAATTATCTGCTGACTTTGAAAGCATAGGTACACTGGTTGATTTAGGCGATGGTAATTACGAAATTCAACTTAATGAAGGCGTAACA
>CAJWZC010000071.1 GCA_913049915.1 uncultured Colwellia sp. | reverse complement strand
CATTGCGAGTTACAATTGGAGCAATGGCCTAACAGGTATTACGCCATCACAGGCTTATGATACTGCGGGCACTTATAATGTCACCCTTACCGTAACCGACAATGAAGGCGCAACCAATACCAACACTTTGGTCGTCACCGTTAATGCACCCAAAACTTCAATTAACCTCACTGCAACCAATATTTGTTACGATAATACGCAAAATCACGCTACTCCAACCATTTACCTGTGGGATTCAATACCTGAAAACACTATCCCTGACTTAGCTTGGCCCGGTCAAGTGATGACTGAAACAGGCGATTACTATTGTTATGATACCAACAATACAGTCGCCTCAATGAAAACTATTTTCAGTAGTAGTGGTAATGGGAAAACCGAAGATTTATTAATGACTAGCCCAAATGCCTGTTTTAAGGATGGAGCATGGGTATCCCTTGTAACGTGTGGTTTTACCGTGACAGGTATACAAAATATCGCGCCAACAGCAAATGCTGGTAATGATATTACTATCACGGAAGGCGAAACCATTAATTTTGATGGCAGTGGCTCAAGCGACTTAGATGGAAACATTGCGAGTTACAATTGGAGCAATGGCCTAACAGGTATTACGCCATCACAGGCTTATGATACTGCGGGCACTTATAATGTCACCCTTACCGTAACCGACAATGAAGGCGCAACCAATACCAACACTTTGGTCGTCACCGTTAATGCACCCAAAACTTCAATTAACCTCACTGCAACCAATATTTGTTACGATAATACGCAAAATCACGCTACTCCAACCATTTACCTGTGGGATTCAATACCTGAAAACACTATCCCTGACTTAGCTTGGCCCGGTCAAGTGATGACTGAAACAGGCGATTACTATTGTTATGATACCAACAATACAGTCGCCTCAATGAAAACTATTTTCAGTAGTAGTGGTAATGGGAAAACCGAAGATTTATTAATGACTAGCCCAAATGCCTGTTTTAAGGATGGAGCATGGGTATCCCTTGTAACGTGTGGTTTTACCGTGACAGGTATACAAAATATCGCGCCAACAGCAAATGCTGGTAATGATATTACTATCACGGAAGGCGAAACCATTAATTTTGATGGCAGTGGCTCAAGCGACTTAGATGGAACCATTACGAGTTACAATTGGAGCAATGGCCTGACAGGTATTATGCCTTCACAGGCTTATGATACCGCTGGCACCTATGATATTTCGCTTACCGTCACTGATAATGAAGGCGCAACCAATACTGATAATCTGGTTGTTACAGTCGAACCAGCAATCACATACAACGCCCCTAGCGGCAAAGCTATTTTTTATATAAATTCTGATAACTTGAATACCCCTTATGCACACATTTGGACAGTCCCCCTTAATGAGTCTATGCCAGATACACTTTGGCCAGGCAAGGCGTTAACCGACTTTGGTGGTTTTAATGCATGGTATGTTGATGTTCCTGATGAGGTAACCACGGGTAATATTATATTTAGTAATAATGGTATTAATAAAAGTCCTGATTTGATTTTTACCGGTAATAACCGTTGTTATAACAACGGTATCTGGATGACCATTGAAGACTGTGGCATTGTTATCATTATTCCCCCTAATGCCGGTGGTGATCGCCAAGTCAATGTAAACAGTACTTTAGCGTTAACTGCTGCAGCTGAAACGGACGAGATAAACCAAGTAGAATGGCAAAGTGATGCATGGGCAGGCACATTAATTGGTAAAAATGTGATAACCCCTACTTTAACAACAACAGGTACTTTTAAAGTTACCCTGACTCTAGCTAATGGTAGCAGTGATAGTTTTGAGCTGAAAATCGTTAATCCAACACAAGGTATTGCTCAGCGACCAGCTCTAGCAGCACCGCTTGGGTTTCCATTATCGGGTAATGTGTCAAACGGTAATTATACTTTTGAACCGGCATTCCCTAACTTAAATGGCATGTTTAACTCACCGGTTATGGTGACAAACGACGGCCTTAACGATCTTGTTTACGTGGTCGATAAAAAAGGTAGCTTATCGGTATTTCCAAACGATGCAATGGTCAGCCAAGAACAAGTTGTTAGTCTCTTAGATATTTCTGCTGAAGTGCGTGATTACCACGAGCAAGGCCTACTTTCTATTGTATTCCATCCTGATTTCACCAATAACGGTTACGCTTACATTTATTATATTGAAGGCGATAATGATAATGAAAGTGACAATGGTGCTTTTGGCGACGGTGTATTAGAACGTATTACCCTCAATGATGTCGCTAACCCTACCTCAGCAAATGACCGAATTGAAGTTTTACGTATCCCTCAATCGGGTCCTGATCATAAAGGTGGTATGATGCAATTCCATCCTTCAACGGGTGAGTTTTACATGAGCTTTGGTGATGCCGCTTATGGCGATACTGCAATCGTGCCAACCGAACCAGATCGTCGCACCAATAACAACTCTCAGGATAATACTAACCTCAGTGGCAGCTTTATCCGCTTAATTATGCGTGACACAGTTAACACGCTAGGTTTGTATTACGATATACCTTCTGACAACCCTTTTGTTAATGAAGATAATGTTAGAGATGAAATTTGGTCTTTTGGTCATCGTAACCCATGGCGCTGGGCTTTTGATAAGGCTGCACCTTATACCCTATGGGAAACTGAAGTCGGTCAATCAGGTTATGAAGAAGTAAATATAATCACCAAAGGTAACAATTACGGCTGGCCTATTTGTGAAGGTAACAACCATCGTGGCAATGATGGTGGCGATCCCAATTATATTAATACTTGTGATGGCAACTTAACCGCACCGGTAGGTGGTTATGCGCATAGCACAGGGTCTGTTTCGATAATTGGCGGCTTTGTTTATCAAGGTACAAAATTACCTGCACTTACCGGTCGTTTTATATACGGTGATTATGTTAGTAAGAAAATTTGGTCGGCAACGCTGGACGATACCGATGTGTTAGCCAGTGATGCTTTCCCAAGCAACCTTTCATCGTTTGGTACCGATTTAAGTGGCGAGGAAGTGTTCATTTCTGCTCATGGTGAGGAGTATAACGGACTATCTATCATCTATCGTATGATAGATAGCGATATTCAAGCCGCGGTGATCCCTGAAAAACTTTCACAAACTGGTCTATTTGCCAATATGTCAAGCCAGTTCCCTGCTGAAGGCGTAATTGAATATGATATAAATTCTGATGGCTGGTTCGATGGACTTAAAGCCCGTCACTTTTTATCAGTACCAAATGATTCCACTATAAATTTTGTAGATACTGATACTTGGGACTTACCTGTTGGCAGCGTATTGGTTAAGCACCTTGATTTACCTATTAGTAACAGTGAATCGACTCCTTTTGAAACGTCGGTATTGTTTAAACAAGATTCAGGTAAATGGGCGGCAGCTAACTATCGCTGGAGTAATACAGGCACTGATGCCAATTTAATTACAAAAACAATGAACGAAACCGTTTTGCAATATTTTAATGGTAATACAGTTAATATTGAACACAGAGTTCGTGCTGGTGCTGAGTGTACCTCTTGTCATATTGGTACCGGTAGTAAAGAGCCACTGGCTATTGATACCCGACAGCTCAATAAAAACTTCAATTATCAGGGAGTCATGGATAATCAACTTGATTTATTCAATAACATAGGTTTATTTACTCAAAATATTAACAGTGCTCAAACCTATGACGCCTATACAGATCCAGAAAATACTACTGCCAACATCAATCAACGCGCACGTGCTTATTTAGCTACTAATTGTGCTCATTGTCATGAAGGTGGTTTCATGGATATGAACTACGACACACCGGTTATAGACATGGGTATCATGAACGTTCAACGTTCAAGTGTTTACCGAATGTTACCATTCGATCATACCAAGAGTTTAATTCATAGCTATCAAACCAATGATGCCAACAGAATGCCAAAAGGTACGCTTGTCACTAACTTGTTAGCTGATGAACTGATTGCACAATGGATAGATGCTGCTGAGGCATCACAAACTGGTACTTCGGTGAACGTTATTGAAACAAACATCGTGCCTGGCTCTCAGGTAACCTTGATTGCTAAAGAATTATACGATAATGGTTTTGAAGCTATACCAGGTAACACGGTAAGTTGGTTGACCAGTAACAGTGGTATTATTGATCTTACTGGAAACAATGGAACCGTAATTACTACCGCGGTTAATCAGGGAATTGCGACTATTACTGCCAGTAGCGGCGGATATAGTGGTAACCTTGATGTCACCGTACTTGGTGCGCCAAACCAGCCTACTGAATTTGTAGCAACAGCAACCTCTGGGTCATCAATTAAATTAACCTGGACCGACAACGCTGATGACGAATTAAATTATGAAGTCAGTCGCTCAAACAGTATCAGTGGCCCATTCAATAAAATCTCTACGCTTATCGCCAATAGTACCATGATGGAAGATAATGGGCTGTTAACGTCAACCCGCTATTATTATCAGCTTGTTGCAACGGGTGATAACGCTACGGCTGCTCCAGTGACAGCAGACACCATCACCCAGACTAACGGTCCTATAGACAGTTTATCTGTGATCAGTGCCGACACTGTAAAACTTATAGAGAATGAAAACACGCAAGTAATCGCTGTAGCTACCCTAGGTGATGATGATACTGGCGTTACTCTCGCCGCTACCTGGAGCAGTAGTAATTATGCTGTTGCCAGTGTTTCATCAACCGGTGTTATTACCGGCGGAAGCACTGCAGGTATAGCAATAATTACCGCTGAATATCAAGGCGTATTAGCTACAATAAGTATTGAAAATGCCGGTATAGCCCAATACCTATACTTTAATAAACCAACCGATTGGGCAACACCAACCGCGCATATATGGACTACTCAAGATGGTATTGAGACTATACGCTCAGGTGGATGGCCGGGTATACCTCTGGATCAATTATCGTCCGAATATGGCGGTAGCTGGATGCGTATTACCATCCCTGCAACCTGGGCTAATATTGAGGGCGATACTAATATCCTTTTCAGCAACTCAGGACTAAATAAAACGATTAATTTAACCGTTAATCAGGGTAATCCTGATTGGTACGACAACCAATGGTTAAATACAGCTCCAACAGGTAACGGTATTGAGGGCGGAACTCAAATTCAAGTGGGTAATGGTAGTGTTACACTTGCAGGTAGTGACAACCTCTCGGGTAAATTATTTGCACCAGGAACCCTAGTTAATATCAGTGCTGACAATGCAAGTACAGGTTTAGAATTTACGCACTGGGAAGGTTCAGGAATTGCCTATATGGTTAATTCAGCATCAGCTAATACACAATTGGTCGTTGGTGATGCCTTATCTTTCACTTTATTAGCTGTGTTTGATAAAGTAATAGATGACAACGTTATTGGTCGTGAGTACTACACCGAGAAAGGTTGTGTTGGTTGTCATGGTAGTGAAGGTAATGGCAGCACTTCCCTAGTAGGCGTACCAAGTTCATTTACCTTAGCAGAGTTAACTACCTACATAGAAGACGAAATGCCTTTAGGTAATTCGGCCTCATGTACTGGAGAGTGTGCTTCTTCAACCGCGAACTTAATCATAAACGCGGCATATGAACCACCAAGTAATACTTGTGACGCGACAAGTTTAGATGATCTAGTGCCTCAAGACCGTAATTTCCGCTTATTGTCGAGTTTAGAATATAACAATTCTATTCGTGATTTATTAGGGTTAACTACTGATGTTGATGTCACCACTGGGCTAGTTCCTGCTGATATTCCGGTGAATGGTTTTAAAACTAATGCTAATACAATTTTCACTAATGACTATGCTAAAGGCTATATTATTGCGGCAGAAGCTGCAGCTGGTATGGTAGATGGTATTTTTAATTTAGCACCCGATTGTGATGACATTAGTTGTTTAATTAATGATTTTGGCAAGCGAGCCTTTAGACGTCCTTTGACAAGTAACGAAACAAGTGATTTGATCTCGATTTACAATCAACAACAAACTTTAGGTTTACTGACCGCGATACTATCATCACCTAACATGTTGTATCGTTCTGAAATTGGTGAATCTGATGGTGCAGGTTATTACCAACTAACGGATTATGAAGTCGCTTCAATGCTTTCGTATAATTACTGGGCAACCACACCTGATGCTGACTTATTAGCCAGTGCAGATGCTGGTGAATTAAGCTCCGCAGCACAAATTTCTGCAAAAGTAACTGAAATGCTGCAAGACCCTAAAGCAGAAAAAGCACTTGAACGCTTTATTGTTGGTTGGTTAGACCTTGATAAAGATATCAAAACCTCTGCCTTAAGCGATAGTTTAAAAGCTGATATGAAACAAGAGTCTATTGAATTTGTTAGTAGAACAGTATTTGAAGGTGGTAACTATAACGATTTACTCACTGCAGATTACAGTTTCATGACGCAGCAACTTGCTACTCATTATGGTCTTAACTGGCCTGGCGGTGATGATTGGCAACAAATAGACTACTCATCAGAAGGTGGAAATGATCAACGAAGAGGCGTATTAGGTCATGCTGGTATTCTCTCTATCCAGTCGGCATCAGAAAAAACTCATCCAGTTAAACGTGGCTTATTTGTACGTAAAAACTTAATGTGTCAAGAATTTCCGCCACCACCTGTCGGTGCGGTGCTTAAGCCTCAGGAAGATCCAACATTAACCGTAAGAGAACGGTTTGAAACAGCACACTTGCAAGACGGTTGTGAATCTTGTCATCAATACATCGATGGTATTGGTTTTGGTTTAGAGAACTACAATGCTCAAGGTGTTTTTGTAACAACAGAAACTACCGATGATGGTGTAATTAAACCGATTGATTCAACAGGATATATTGGTAGTTTAAATTCTGCTGAAACCTTCCTATCAGCAGAAGGACCTGTGGTTCGTTATCAAGGGATGGATCAATTAGTAGAACTGATTGCTGATAGTGCTCATGGCCGTTCTTGTTATGCCCGTCAATGGTATCGATACAGTAAAGGCCAGCATGAGAGTAGAGAAGACAGCTGCACCATGGAGGTTTTTGGTCAAGTCTTCAAAGAAAATGCCAACTCCACAATGTTAGATTTAATGATCAGATTCACTCAAACCAAAAACTATACGTTACGTAAATAAGGTAGAGGAAAATACGATGAAATTTTTAAAAAATAAAATGCAACGTCGCGACTTTTTACGTACTTTGGCAAAGGCAGGATTAACCACAGCATTTGCTAGTCAATTTATGTTATCGCCAAAGGTATTTGCCGCCTCAGGGGGAGCAAAAAGATTTATTACCGTATATTATCCTAATGGTTGTGTTCGTGATAAGTGGCACTCATATGACATTGGAGGGTTGAGCAGTAATAGTTTTGATAACAGTCCATTAGCGCCTCTTAATGCTTATATAAATAACATACTGCCCGTTAAAAATTTAACGTTTACTGGTCATGGCGGTAGTTCTGGCCACCCTGAGGCTTGCCTTGGCGTTTTCTCTGGCGGTAAAGCGTCTGCTCCAACCTTTGATGTGGCTATAGGCGAAGCATTAGGTGGTTCACTCACCAATAATATTCATGTTGGTTGCTGGTCAAGTAAAGTTAAAGGCTCAGAGTACATGCCGTTTACTGATAAAAATGGTAATAAAATTGATGTTATTGATGATCCACAAATTATTTATAGTAATTTATTAGCCGACGTTGTTAATGGCTCTTCTGATAGCCCCGAGGACCAAAGGCGACAGAGAGTATTGGAATCACTGCACGATAACTTAGATGTTATGCAAGCACATACTCTTAACGTAAAACAACAAGGTAAATTATCAAGCCATGAAGAAGCATTAACGTTTTATCAAAACGTACTCAACAGCAATATAGATGTTGGTAATGGCACAGGCTTTAATCGCCCAGCAATAGGTATGACCGGAGTTGACGCTGATGCAGAAAATATCGCTAAAGCGCAAATGAATAATATTGCCATGGCGTTTGAAGCCAATATTACTAATACTGCTACATTTCAATTTATGGGATCGCAAGATGAATCATTACTGATCAACTTCCCAAGTATTCGTCCCTATATGGGCGATTTTGGCAGTGGTAATAAGTTGAATTTCAATGAAAACCGTAGTCATGTTAGTTCCCATAATGAATCTTCTTTATTTGATGCTCAAACCCGTTGGTATAACATGATGGTGGCTCATTTAATGGATCAACTAGCTGCTAGGCCAGACAGCGCTTATGGTGGCACATTGTTAGATAACACTTTAATCTTAATGGTTTCAGAAGTTGGTGGCGGTAATCATCAACAAACTAATCCAGGCATTTATGTTGCTGGTGGTGCTGGTGGCGCAATTAATAGTGGCAATGCCATCAACGCCGCGGATAACCCTGGCATGTCTAACTTGTATTTAGATATTGCCAATGCTTTTGGTTTAGGTTGGAATAAATATGGCAATAGTGTTGGGGGATTGAACGGCTTTTTAGTTTAACATCTCTTAAATTTAAGGTCCCTACCGACCAAGTAAAGTTCGGAGTTGATGGAGTGATAGTTTAATTTAAATAAATATGTAGAGGTGCAAAATCACCTCTACACTAACTTAACCTCAACTCGGTTAACAAATATTCTCTAGCAGTTCTGTACACGATATTCGCCTTGAATTAAGTAAAACTATCAAACTAGGGTTTCCGTAAAAGTATTTTTGACGGTTTTCAATAGGTTAAACCTCTCAAATACAGCTGGGATTAAGTTAGGTTGCGACTACATAGGGCCGACAACGATAATTTACTGATAACCTAGTATAACGATTACGCCAATATAACCAATCAGTTACTTTTTACCCAGTATTTAACCCTACTAAATTTGGTAAAGTCATTTCAAGTAATAATAACTCTCCCCTACCCCTTTCGTATGACTTGCTGATCAAATAATACCAATTTAACTGCTTATTAGTGGCTAAATAACTCACTAGATTACTTGAGACGTTACTTGAAATCATAATAAATCAGACAACGCACTGCGCACGCCATTAGCTCCATGTTCAATTACATGGGTATATATTTTCGTCGTACGAATATCAGTGTGTCTCAACTGCTCCTGTACGGTTCTAATATCAGCCCCTCGTTGTAATAAGTACGTAGCAAATGAATGCCGTAACTTATGACACGTCACATTTTTGCTATGTCCGTATTTCTTACTGCTATTTTAACTGATTTTCTTAATGTTGTTTCATTAATATGATGGCGACGCATAAACCCTGTTTTGGGATCTTCACTTAAACGACCTGAAGGGAAAAGGTAATGCCAAAAAATATCGTTGCTCGCATTGGGGTTCTTCCTCGCTAACGCATATGGTAACCATACACCTTTATAATTAGGATTAAATTGATCTTGTTGATAATAATATTTTACTAACTCTATTTAAGACTTTAACGACTCACATAACTCTTTTGCCAAGGTAACACGCCTATTTTTATCGCCCTTCCCTTGCCATACTTGAATAGCATGAAAATCAATATCCTGTACTCTTAAGCGCACAACCTCAATTAAGCGTAGTCCACTACCGTACATTAACTGACGACTGTTATTAGCAATGCGAGCTAATAAAGCGCTAACCTCAGCCTGGGTTAACACTACTGGTAGCTTAGTAGCCTGTGTAGATTTATTAGAATTAAGCTCTAACGTTAAAGGCTTTAATATAATTAATTTATAGAGAAAAACTAAGGGATTTAATGCTACACATTGTGTACTTGGTGCGACATTAAGATTGTTTGTTAGATGAGAAAGAAATTGTTCGACTTCAACATAATGGCATTTTATTGGATGACGTTGACTATTAAAGTTTATAAACGCCTTTATCCAATAGACATAACTTTCTATCGTTCTTTTCGCATAATGTACATATACACAGTCCAGATTAATTCCTCCTTTCTATAAGAAAGCAGGAAAACTTCCTTCTTTCACACATCAACGATTTTTATTTTAAAATAAAAATAAAGTAATCTCCTGATATTATAAAATTATGGACGATTAATCTCATCTTGTAGAAAAAAGAAATTTTTCCTCATGTTAAACTGTTATGTGTTTTCAAAGGAGTGAATCATGAGTCGTTTTCAAACAAAGGTTTTCTGGTCAATATTTTCTATTTTGTGTATATGATGTACAATATGTATTTATCCGCAAGGTGCATTTGAATATATGAGTTATGGTGGGGCAGCAATTTTAACTAGCTTGTATCTGATAGTAGGCTTTTTTATTCGGTTATTTGTTAAATCTAATAGTAAGTTACTTTAGTAAATTAGGTGGCTTGGTCGAACTATAAGGTAATCAAGCAGAATAAAACACGTTTTCTGTTTTCGTTCCTTAACCATTTTCGCAAATGTGTTTTTGCCTCTTATTAAGGCGTGGTATGACTCCCCACGTCAAGTTAAATACACTGATCCTGCTCATTAGTTTAAGATCCTTTTCTATCACTTTTAAAATAAGTGAGTTAACGCATAGAATGAAGCAAGTAATTTCGTTAGTTATCATGCTGATATTCGTGGATTACTAACCTGTTAGTTAGCAGGGCCTACCTTACTCATTTCGTCGTGGCACCTGTCTTCAGTCTATGTTCGCGGTTCAATAGCCGTTAAGCTATTGCCGTCCTAACGCCGTCGGTGGTTGTGCCACACCTGATGCTTGATCCCATGCGCTAACTCAAAACCTTTTCTTAGAAAATCACTCATGCTGGCATTCTTGATAGTCGAATCTTCACATCGATTTTTGGTGGTACGACCTCGCGAGAAATAGCCCAAATATAAGCGACCATTTCTCTGACGATAGCCGTGACAACGACATTACGATGTTTGCCTTTGTGCATAAGACGATTGTATCGTCTGCATAACCTCAACTATGATTGCCATACCATCTCAATGATTTCTTTGCTCAAACCTTCCTGTCTTAGTAACATTTCTTTTGATATATTGTCGTTGTGTTTATAAGAATGTACACCTTCGACCAGTAGTCGTCTTGCACGGCGGTTACCGCACTTGGTAATCGCTCCTAAGTGACGTTTTTCGCCACTTGAATATTCACTTGGCACAAGGCCAAGGTAACTCATTAATTTTCTGGGGTGATCAAACCGAGATAAATCTACTAATTCAGCAATCACGCCTGTAGCGACGAGTAATCTTATACCACGCGTAGCCTGTATCGCTTTGACTACGGAATAAAATCGCCAACTCTTCACTTGATGAGTTAATTTATTATCCAGCCTTTTTAAACACTTTAGCATTTCAGTAATGGTTGAAATGGCTTCTTGCAAAACAATTTGTTGGCACGGATAAGGTAGTACTAATTCAGCAAGTCAACGTAGGTGTTGTAATGACCAGTTATCTTTTACTTTACTGTTAATGTTGTTACGCAGTAATAGTGCCTTTAGTTGGTATTTTGCGTCTTTAAAATCTTTCATGCCGGTTTCACGAGCGCGTGATAAATCGCGAACGGCTTTATCTTCAGGCTCAGGGACAGAAATAGGCGTTAAGTCTTCTGATTTAAGTAATTTAGCAAGATTGAGGGCATCACGTTTATCTGTTTTAATTTTGTCTCCTGGTCTTTTAGGGATAAGAGAAGGTGCTATAACATAACAGCAATGATTAAGACTGTTCAGTAAACGGTAAATCCAATAGCTACATGGACGGGCTTCGTAAACAAAATGGAGCCTAGCGTCAGGGTATTTTGACACCAATTGTCGCGCTAGTTTTTAAAGGCGACTTTATTGCTGAGTATTTTACCTAAATGAATTGATTTAGCGCCACGTTGGTCTTCGATGTAAGCGACTTCAGTAGATATTTTATGAGTATCTAAGCCAATAAAAAATATGTTATGTTTTGTCATGCTAGCCTCTGTTTTATATTGTTGACGCATATAGTATGGCTCTGGTTTGTAAAACTAACCCACGTTCAGAGGCTAACACCCTGTGGGGAGTCATTGTGTCTATGTTTTAATTAACAAATATCTTTAATTCAATCTAAAAAGGAAAAGTAGTAAAAGGTTAAAACTATCAACCGTATTCTTATCACTCACTTTGGTTTCAGGCTGTTCCAGTATTGTAAGTGACAGTAAATACCCAGTGTCAATTTCAAGTAACCCATCTCAAGCAGATTTTATTCTACAAAATAGAGAAGGAAAAGATGTACATACAGGCCGAACGCCTGCAACAGTTACACTTAACGCGTCATCAGGTTTTTTTAAAGGGGAAACCTACAAACTAATTCTTAATAAAGATGGATATGATGAAAAGACAATCGAGATTCAAAGTACAGTTGATGGTTGGTATTTTGGTAATATACTTATAGGTGGTTTCATTGGTATGCTAATTATAGATCCAGCTACTGGAGCAATGTTTAAGTTACCAGAAAAAGCTGATGCACAATTAAATAAAGTTGCTACAGCTAAGTCTGCTGCATCTGTTACCATAGCAATGTTAAATGCAATCCCTAAAAATCAACGCGCTGGTCTTGTTCCAATTAATTAATGATAACAAGAAAATAAACTAGGACAAAAAAGTTGGCTTTCACTTATTTTAGTCAATTATTTTTTATCTATTATGTAGTTGTTAGGTTATTCGCTTTCATGTACATTAAATACTTCTCATTTTTCCCTAATGAGAAGCCATTCAATAAAGGGTATTTATAAGGAAGCTAAAATGAGTAATAAACTTGTAGAAGATACGAAAGAGAGTAGTAAAGATTCAAAAAACATGTCGTTACTAATGTGGATAGGTACTATATTTTTTAGTTTTATTCCTGGACTAGTTTTATTTTTAATAAAAAAAGAAGATGCTTATATACAAAAACAATCCAAGGAAGCTTTAAACTGGTCTATAACAGCAATGATAGGTTACGTGATTGGTTTTGTACTTACTTTTATTGCTATAGGTGCTTTGGTTTTTCCTGTTGTAGGTATCTGCCATTTTATTTTCTGTATTATGGGCGCTATTGCAACTTCTAAAGGGAAGGAATACAAAGTACCATTTGCTATTCGTTTGATTAAATAGCCTAACAAACCAATCTAGTAGGACAAAATACGTTTGCTATTTTCGTTCCTTAACCATATTTTTGCCTCTTATTGAGGCATTATGCTCGAAGGAGAAAACTATGGTAGATTCTAATAAGAGTAATTCAATCGTTCTTGGCATTTGCTTAATCATAGGTCTGTCCTCTCTCGGCTATCTTCTTGGCGATGCGGCGATTAGATTTAAAGAATATGAACGAACAGTTACAGTGAAAGGATTATCTGAAAGAGAGTACAAAGCCGATATCGTAATTTGGCCTATTAAGTTCAGTACAGCCAGTAATAACCTTAAAGAAATCTATAAGTCTATAGATGGAAGTACCGAAAAAATCAAATTGTTTCTTATGAGTGAAGGAGTTGATGTAACTGAAATCTCGTATTCTTCTCCTGCGATAATAGATAAATCTGCACAACAATATGGTAATCAGGCAAAAGCTGAATTCAGATATACCGCTTCTCAAACCGTCACTGTTTACTCTAAAAACATTGAAAAAATACGGGATGTTATGGGTGAAATATCAGGCTTAGGGAAACAAGGAATAGTGTTTAATAGTGGTAATTACCAATCGCAAACTGAGTACATTTTTATGCGCCTAAACGAAGTAAAACCTGAAATGATTGAAGAGGCCACTAGAAATGCTCGAGAGGTTGCAGAAAAGTTTGCTGCTGACTCTAAGAGTACATTAGGAAAGATAAGAGTCGCATCACAAGGTCAATTTAGTATTAGTGCTAGAAATAAGAATAACCCCCATATTAAGAAAGTGAGAGTGGTTTCAACTGTCGCTTACTATCTCTCAGACTAATTAGTTCTAAGCATAACAAGAAAATAAAATAGAACTCGTAACAGCTGGCTACGTTCCGTTTCGCTACAAAACTGTGGCCAATTTTACTTGACCACTACAGTATCAACACCAACGTTAATGCTTTGATTTGTTTTCATATTCATAATAAGCTAACTCTTACTTGCAAAATGCGGGTTCGAGACCCAGTAGACTATTCGAGTGTGGTGCTTGGAGTCCTTTGTCGCGTTCGTTCTTGTTATCGGTCTCTCTACAGATGAGCCTTTGCTCAATCGAACTACGACAAGGAAAGCTTAAGTTGCTGCTTAAGACTTGGTCTCACATTATCCGAAAAGGGTTTAAATAGTAATTAAGATGGGTGTATTATCCATATAAGGCACTTAAACGGAAAAATCATAGTTGTCTCGTGTGCCGCGCAGTTATGGTGTTGATGAAATTTATTCTCGCGTTTCTTACCATGCAAAATGGGTAGATAAGATAATTGTTAATGATGTTGAATTTATTGAACAATACACTACTCAACATCATTTTTCTCAGGAAGGCATTGAGGGCAACTTAGTGAAAGCTTGCACCATGATTGGTTTTAAGTAAAAAGTTATCAATTTATCTGGAATTTATAGTACTTTATTGATGAAATTTTTCTTGTTGATTTTTAAAGTGCTGTTCTTCCCCCTTTAAATAATGTGCTCAATACTAGTATTATCTTCTAAATGTGAAGCAGACGTTAGAGTAACAACCGCTGGTACCCGCAATGCTCACAACAATATCATTTTTACAACGATAAGAAGGCTATTCAAGCTTTATTATGGATTAATATATATTACAAATCTTATTCCTAATTGATCGACTATTGAACACTTAGCGACACGTCATCAAGGCATAACTAGGATAAGTTAATTAAAAATCAGACAGTGAATTATTCTGCACTAAAAGTTTTTATTGAAATTAAATATCAGAAGAAAAGTTTTGAAATAAAAAGTGGTAAATAAAGCCACTTGCTATTTCAGCATTATTTATCTTTCAATATTGTCTCACGTATATACTGAAAAATATTTTATTTGCTAAGCAGCAGCAAAATATATTTCTCAGATGAGCTCGGCTTATTATAGGTATAATTATATTTTCATTTACTCTTATCTTTTGGCGCTTCCCATTTTACACTGTAGATTAATATTGAATTTAAGATCACAGTTATCTTTCTGATGCAGGTAATAACAGTGACTTCTTTAGGTTTCCTGAAGGAAATATTCGCTTAATATGCTACGTTAAACACCGCATATGATTGGGTTACATTGCTGAAATCAAAGCTATGTATTAATCTGTTATCACTTGAGGCTTTCGTTGTATTTTACATCAACTACTGTTTCTATTGTTTTAGGAAAAACTGATTAAAGCAGTGGCTTTTTTACTGATAATACACCCAAAGCATGGCAGTTTACTTATTGGTACCTAATCATCCGTTTTTCTATTTTTTCTAAATAACGTTTTTTTCATTATTACAAATATGAAAAGTCATCACATCACTAAAGGCTTATAAAAACTCACAATTAATAATCTTATTACCACTCGTTCCCTATATTTTAACTACTATTAGCCTTTGCATTTAACTAATCTTACATAAGATACAAATTCTTGAATTAAAACAAAACAGGTCAATATATTCTATTTCATAAAATATTATTAACTAACAATTACTTTTTGTAAGTTGCTCAATGCAAAAAGCAATTTATTGTTTTTATAATTGCAAATTGCAATATTATTTAAAAAAACCAGGTGAAACTAAAAACAATATTTATGTTATCTATTAAATATCAAGAACTTAAGTTTTGGCATATAAAATGCTATTTAATTATTATCACATACCTTCGTAGAAACTCATTATGAAAATATTTTATACCGCATTTATTCGTGTTGTTAATAGCTTATTGATTCAAACTCGAGAAAAAATAAGTTTGAGTATGCTTTTGCTTATTTGTTGTTGTTTATTAATGCCTACTACTTTTAATGTGTATGCTACAAATTTTACTAGCTTGCAAAACGGAAATTGGAATACTGCATCTACTTGGAATAGAAATGAGGTTCCTGATGTTGATAATTGGCCTTATGACAAAGTTATAATTAACCATACTGTAACAAATTCTGGAGACCTTTCAATGAATGGTAGTTCGTCAAAAATAACTATTAACAGTGGCGGTTCATTATCAATTGGAGGTACGTTTTATGTGGGGTCTGGTAAACTAATTATGGGCTCTGCGAGTCAATTGAGTGCGAATATTATTCAATTAAATACCTCAGGCAATCAAGTAATAGATGGAACTATAACCTCTACTAGTAACATGGAAATTGACGGTCACTTTACTGGTTCGCCTACTATTATTAGTGGTGGCTCATTGTTGTTAGGCGCGCAGAATAGAAACCAATTATTTAGTGCTCTTGATATGCAAGTTGCTGGTAACATGACTATTCAGAACGTCAAATTAACTTGGACGTCTGGTACGGTCACCGTAGGAGGTAACTTTCTTTTACAGGGTGTTGGAGATGTTGATGTACCAAATAGTGGTAGTTTGGCTGTTTCTGGTACACTATCAGTGAGTAATCTTCGATCAATTGATGGCCCTAATGGTTCTGGTTCTGGTGGGGTTGTAAGTTGGGGCGTGGGTGATGTAATGATAAGTGGTAATAATCTAGGCTTGAATAATTGTCCGCTACCATATAATAGTCCGTTTGATCTGAGCTCTTGTGCCTTGCCAGGATTAGCTATTAATTGGAAGTGGATAGGCAACAATCAGGCCGTTATTGATAATTATACTCAAGCTTTTAAAATTGATGGTGCGCCTAAAAACCTCATTGATATCTCAAGTCGACTCGATGCCGAATTACTAGTTGATTTCTATGGTATGGTACCTGAAGGAGTTGAAGTCGCTTCCTCACTGTTAAGTAGTAGTTTTACTAACATTAGCGTGCAGGACGATTT
Organism: uncultured Colwellia sp.; assembly: GCA_913049915.1. Lineage (GTDB taxonomy): Bacteria > Pseudomonadota > Gammaproteobacteria > Enterobacterales > Alteromonadaceae > Colwellia. Next base: position 3,561 of record CAJWZC010000071.1, on the reverse strand, counting down.
AGCGCCAGGGTCAGTGGTAACCATTAAAGTCACTTTTTTAAATGAAGGGGCTGGCTACAAGAATTCACTCGGCTATTTTATCTATCAAACAGATAATCCTCCCACTAACATTGATGACATTGAACACATTATTATTATGCCCAATACCTCTAAAACTAATTCTGGGGGATCACTTGAATCTGGGGATCAATTGGACCTACTAATAAATATGACTGCTGGTCAGTCAATAGGCTTTTTCATAAACTCTAATGGGTGGGATGGGAACCGAGGTCAACAAAAATCATCATTTTTATACGAACAACCGTTTTATACATTAGAGAGCCTCAACCCAACAGTAGGTTTAGGGCAAAGATATCATGTTATTTTCAACGATACACGAAGTAATACTGAGGGTGGCAGTGGTTTTTTCGCCTACGGCTTTGAAGATATTTTAACCTCAGGTGGAGACAAAGATTACAATGATTTAATTTTTAATGTAGAAGTAACTCCCATAAGTGCAGTTGAAAATTATCAAGATGCTCCAGTTATTGAATCAGTCAACTCACAAGTTAATAAGAAAACAGGTGTTTTAGCATTCGAAGATAATTGGCCACTCACTGATGATTACGACTTTAACGATGTAGTCCTAGATTATGACATAACAACAACACTTGATGGGGATAACAATAACGACTCAGTAAAATCAATCACCTTGATATATAACATTCAAGCTATGGGGGCTTCGTTTCACAATGGCCTTGCGCTAAGAGTTCCAGGTTTGAACGAGAGTATGATCGATAGTGTAACACTAGAAAAAACGCTTAACAGTTCTACAAATATTATTGAGGTAGGATCGCAAGTTACTACTCAGCTTGGTAGTGGTGAATTTATTACCTACGATTACCCATTGATTAAAGATAGTGAGTTTGGGGACAGTTCTATTTCGTTTACGTTATCGGAGGATTTGTTTGAAGAGCTAAGTACCTTTGATAATAATTCAATGGTATTTGAAACTTTAAGCTGTATGTATAAAACAACAGTAAGTAGTGCTGAGTGTCCCCCTAACACCACTTCTGCAACTATAAAGTTAACAATCAATATAAAATTTAATACGCTATTGAGTGTTTCACTTGGAAGTATGCCATTTGATAACTATATCTTTGGAACCCATAAAAATAATCTTTATGCGTATGGAAGAAAAAATAGTGACTCTGATTGGTTTACCGCATGGAAAACTCACTTCTCAAATCATCTTGCCTCACAGGGTATAGGTACAGGAAAATATCTAGAAATTCATCTTAAGGAATTCGAATCAGGTACTAATGTTTTTGAAAAAGACTTTAGCTTAAGTAATTTTAGTGGTGCTGTACCGATTGATGCAAAAAGTTACTCTCTAGGGAATCCGTTTACTTCAAAGATTGGAAACTTACCTTGGGTACTAGACCTTCCGGATAATTGGCGTCACCCTAAAGAACGTGTAGATATTAGCCAAGCTTACCCACATTTTTATGATTGGGCTGGAAATAATAATATTCATACCGATTGGTACATTAATAATGTTAACGAAAAGCAACTTTACACTGACTGAAGAGGATAGTTTTATGTATTATCAATATAAATTAGGCGTTTTTTTTGTTCTAGTAACTGGCCTCTTGTCTTGTGGTGGTGGTGAGGAGAGCCAACAACCGAATCTAGCTTCTCCACCTGAAAATGTTACTCCGATTCTCCCCCCAGAAAAGGAGTTAACTACCGATGAAATAGTTGCTGATCCAAGTGCAACGTTTAAAACATCAAAAAAAATAAATTACTCTGCCTTTAATGAGACAACATTCAATATTACCTTATTTATTACAAATATTGGTGGCACTGAATTAGCACGTTATTACATAAAAGCTGGTGACTTTATAGATATCTCAGTGCAACTCGATGCAGCAGCAACGGAGATTGACATGCGTTGGCATTACCTTGAGCATATTAAGAAAGAGCGTGCTTTAGTGGCAGAGTTGTCCCATGTGAATTTTAATGGTTTCTAACTGAATTTTGTCAAATGACTGTAAAACTGTAATTTTATTTTTGGCTTATAAATTAACGGGTTGATATTTCAACCCGTTTTAGTAAACAATTCTCTATCATCAGAAAACTAGTTTTATTTCGGTAAAATCAATCTTAAAAGCTATGTTTTCATATTCTACTTCCAGTTTTTAAGCAAAAAAACTTAACAACTATTATGATCCGTTAGGGTGCTTCTCAGGAACAATTATTTATCAAGTTTTTTTCTAGGAAATTTTATTAAATACACCGTAATGTTACACAGTTTTGAATCAAGAGGACGACTAAAATTCGTCATACTTCACTCAGTTCAAGGAAGGAAGTATCTATACAATAGAAATTATCGTAAATTGTTGTAGCGTTATCAGATTTGCTAAAGCGTGAGTCTCCGTCGAATTTGTTAGGATAATAGCCCAATTGAACGATTCTTTTGAAGTTTAAAAACAGAATACATACTGCTCGTTTATTAAAGCGGAGAATACAGCTATAAAATATATTATTGGATATTACAGCCAGGTTAGACCCCACAGTTATAACCTGGGTTAACAAACCATGAATTAGAGAATAAATACTGGCTTGAATACAAAATACGTGACAAAAATCAGTTGACCTCTACAATCTACCCTACCATCGTAAATAACTGACGTTGAGGAGGCTAGTGAGAACACTTTAGTTGTTCCGGAATAACACCTTTTCCATGGAGAACAAGTATTGATTTGTAATTACCTTGTGATATATATCTTAAAGTTGTCACATGCTTTTCCATAAACATATCTATACATTCATCTAATGTTGATTTTTACTAGCTTTAGAGCGTATTACTTGAACCGCAGGGTTAAGACCATCATTTAACATTTGTCGTAATTCTGGTATCTTCTCACGCGCTTGTTTCAAACAAATATCAGGATATCTCCCTAAAGCTATGAGAGTTGCTTTATTATGATATCTATAACGGTACTAAAAAGTTAATCTACTGTGGACTGAAATTCGTATACTTAGACCATCTCGGTCAGCTATATCGAAACGTATAGGATGTTTTTTATTTAATAAAGATTTTAATTTTGAGTCACTTAGTGCCATTTTCGTTGCCTTATAAATTTTTATAACTAGGACACAAAAAATATTTTTTGGGTCACATTGGGGTACGTTTTTATTTATAATGGTAGAAAACACGATGATATCCAATGTTACACAACAACACATAAAGTAGAGTTAATCGGTTGATTTATATAAAAAAGAACGTAAAGTTACACAAAGTAACACTATGAACCAGCCAAGTATTTTGTGGCACGATTATGAACACCCCTTGAATTTAAAGGGATAGAACTAATATTCCCCTCATGGGCTCACTTGTGGGTATACATCATATTTCTACCGAACTTTAGATAATCCTAAACCTAATTACTAAACAAGATCAACCATAATTCAGATGTTAAAAAGACGACCATCAGGTCGCCTCAAGACTTAAGTGCTTTACGCTATTCTACAACATCAAAGTGTATAATTTCAGTAAAATCATATCCTTTGAAATTA
>CAJWZC010000070.1 GCA_913049915.1 uncultured Colwellia sp. | reverse complement strand
TATTGACTCTAATACTAATTTATTATCTAGTCCGGCAAGTTTGACTATTTCTTTGCTTAATATGGGGTGGACTAAATTTGCATCTTTCATATGTTTGTTAAATCTCGCATATCCAATATTTTCGAAAAAAAGGACAGAGGTAAGTTCAAATAATTCTGTTTCAGAATAGTTATTTGCCTTACCGATATGCATACCAAAAACTAAATTTAGTAAAGTGTTTTCGTAAGCGGCTGGGATTAAGTGCGCAAAGATGTTTAGGTGGTCGACAAATTCCTTAGGAATAATCCCCTTGTTTATATACTCAGAAATGGTTGCAAGGGTTTCTTTAAGTTGAAATTTATTTAATATTAGATTATTTTTTGCAAAACTGAGAATAGGGCTTAGTAGATCTTGTTCTGTTTCTTTTTCAGTAATCGAAATGACATTTTCTTATCCTATTATTCCTTCTTTTTGTAAGTTATTTAATTTTATTCTAATCTTATCTGTAATGTCAGTTCTTGCTTTTAAAAATACTCTTTTTCCGTCTGCATCTGTAATATCTTTGCTTATGCCACATTCAAGTCCCGAATTTAATATATTATTTGAAAACTGTGTAGATGTGCTTCTTACAAGTTGGTTAATAACGTCCATGTTCGATTCCAAAATTTTTCTAAGATGAATACCATCTACTTAATTGTAGGATTGAATCGAGATATTTACAAAAAAGCAATAAATATTCCCATGTTACCTGGGCCATAATTTAAGCTTTAATTTTTTAGAGGAAATTTAAAATAATTGGTAAATAATATTTATCCAGTACTATCCAGTTTATATAACGTGATAAGTCATTAGTTAGTTAGTTAGTTAGTTAGTTAGTTAGTTAGTTAGTTAGTTAGTTAGTTAGGCTAATGAACCACTAAAATAACCTAAAAAATAGATATTCATTATTCTAGAGGCATCATTTTAATTATAATCATATATAAAAAAACACGTTAACTCCAATAAGAGATTAACGTGTTTATAATTTACTTGATTTTATCTACAAAAGTTATCCTAAAAAACTATTACACTTTTTTCGCTAATTGCTCAGCAAGGTATAACCATGTTGGTAATACTGTATCTGGGTTTAACGAGACACTATCAATACCCTGCTCTACTAACCAAGCAGCAAAGTCTTCATGATCTGAAGGTCCTTGACCACAAATACCGACGTATTTACCTCGTGCTTTACAGGCTTTTATCGCCATTGCTAATAATATTTTTATTGCTGGGTCGCGCTCATCAAATAAATGTGCGATTAAACCTGAGTCTCTATCCAAACCAAGGGTTAACTGGGTTAAATCGTTTGAACCAATAGAGAAACCATCAAAGTAATCAAGGAATTGATCCGCTAATAGCGCATTTGATGGTAACTCACACATCATAATAATGCGTAAACCATTCTCACCACGTTTTAAGCCATGCTCAGCTAAAATATCAATAACCGCTGCCGCTTCACCTAAAGTACGTACAAACGGGATCATCACTTCAACGTTAGTTAAGTCCATATCGTTACGAACACGTTTAATCGCTTCACATTCAAGGGCAAAACAATCTCTGAAATCTTTAGAGATATAACGTGCTGCACCACGATAACCAATCATCGGGTTTTCTTCATGCGGTTCATACGCTTCGCCGCCAACAAGATTAGCGTATTCGTTTGATTTAAAATCAGACATGCGCACAATAACTTTCTCTGGTGAGTATGCTGCCGCTAAGGTTGAAATACCCTCTGTTAACTTTGCAATATAAAACTCAACAGGGCTATCATAACCAACAATAATATCGTTAATTTCATCTTGTAAATCAGCAGACTGTGTATCGAAGTTAAGCAATGCTTTAGGGTGAATACCAATCATTTTATTTATAATAAACTCTAAACGCGCTAAACCAATGCCAGCATGAGGTAAACGGGCAAAAGCAAAAGCTCTGTCTGGATTACCAACATTCATCATGATTTTAAGGGGTAACTCTGGCATATCACTAATTTCAGACGTCTTCACTTCGTAATCTAACTTGCCACGGTAAATAAAACCGGTATCACCTTCAGCACACGAAACGGTAACGTTATCACCAGTCTTAATAAGCTCAGTAGCGTTACCGCAACCAACAACCGCAGGAATACCCATTTCACGTGCGATGATAGCAGCATGACACGTTCTTCCGCCGCGATTAGTCACAATCGCTGAAGCACGTTTCATAATAGGTTCCCAATCTGGGTCTGTCATATCAGTAACTAATACATCACCTGGTAGGATTTTATCCATTTCAGCCAGTGATGATAAAACTTTAGCTTCACCACTGCCAATTTTGTGACCAATTGAACGCCCTTCACAAACAACCGTTATATTATCGTCTGTTTGTAAGTGGAACTGCTCCATTACATTAGCATTTTCACGACTTCTAACCGTTTCAGGACGCGCTTGAACAATATATAACTTGCCATCTAAGCCATCTTTTGCCCATTCAATATCCATTGGGTGGCCGTAATGGTTTTCAATAATTACCGCTTGTTTAGCCAGTTCTTCAACTTCGCTATCCGTTAATGAAAAACGGTTCGAATCAGCTTTATCAATATCAACAATTTCAACTTGCTTAGAATGCTCTTGGCTATCTGAATACACCATTTTAATAGCTTTGCTACCAATATTACGACGTACTACCGCAGGTTTTCCTTTAGCAAGGGTTGGTTTATGAACATAAAATTCATCCGGGTTTACCGCGCCTTGTACAACCATTTCACCTAAGCCAAAACTTGAGGTGATAAAAACAACCTGGTCAAAACCAGATTCTGTATCAATAGAAAACATAACACCTGAGGCTGAAATATCACTACGCACCATTTGCTGAATACCAGCAGATAACGCAACACCACGATGGTCATAACCTTGATGTACACGGTATGAAATAGCTCTATCATTAAAAAGCGATGCAAATACATGCTTGATAGCAATCATGACGGAATCAAAACCACGTACGTTTAAAAAGGTTTCTTGTTGGCCAGCAAAAGAGGCATCTGGCATATCTTCAGCTGTGGCAGAAGAACGTACGGCAAAAGAAGCATCGTCTGAGAAGTCACCGGCAAGCTTTGCGTAAGCCGCTTCAATATCACTCTGCATTTGAGGAAGAAATGGCGTATCAATAATCCATTGACGAATAACAGCACCACATTTACCTAGCGCACTAATATCATCAACGTCTAAGTCATCGAGGAGTTGATAAATTTTTTCATTAATACCGCTTTGTTCTAAAAATTCATTAAATGCAAATGACGTAGTAGCAAAGCCAGTAGGGACTTGCACGCCAACATTAGCTAAGTTAGAAATCATTTCACCAAGTGATGCATTTTTTCCGCCAACGCGGTCTACATCATTCATGCCTAAGCTTTGATACCAAAGAACATTTTCTTGCACGTCACTTCTCCAATTAAAAAATAAATTTGTTTGATTGTATCTATTTATTTGTAGCTAAATACATTCTACACTGCCAGCTGTACAAACTAAAAGACAAAAAGAAATATATGTTAAAAGTTTTCAGTCTAACTTTCATAATTAATTAATTACTAATTAATTATGATTCAAATCACGATTCCAATAAGAAGAATTAATTATGCGATCAGCTTTTTATATCTCCGATGGTACTGCCATTACCTCAGAAGTTTTCGGTCATGCACTGCTATCACTTTTCCCTACAGAATTTGAACATCACACCATTTCCTTTGTCGAGACTATCGAAAAAGCGTATGAAGCAAAAGAAAAAATTGATAAAACGAGTAATCGTTCTGGCCAACCAGCCTTGGTATTTCACACCTTTGTTAATAATGATATTCGTGAAATTATTGATAGGTGCGACGCCGTCATTTATAACTTTTTAGAACCCTTTATTGCTCCCCTTGAAAAAGAACTAGCAATCGTAGCTAAACCCACAGCACATAGAACCCATAGCATTCATGAGAACAGTTATGACAATCGTATTGAAGCGGTAAACTACGCTTTAGCCAATGACGATGGCTCTAATGTCAATGACTATGAAGATGCTGATGTAATTTTAGTTGGTGTTTCACGTTCTGGAAAAACCCCAAGCGCACTCTATTTAGCATTGCAGTATGGTATAAAAGCGGCTAATTACCCTTTTACTGATGATGATATGGAGGAACTTAAAATCCCTACTTTTCTAAAACCTTTTCATAAAAAATTATTTGGTTTAACCATAGATGCTCAACGCCTAATCGATATCAGAGAAGGTAGAATGGCTAACAGTAAGTACGCCTCTGCTAGGCAGTGTCGTATGGAAGTAAGAGAAGTAGAAAAACTGTATAAAAAAGAAAAGATACCTTTCATCAATACTACCAAGTTTTCTGTTGAAGAAATAACCGCTAAAATACTGGCTGAAACTGGCTTGCAGCGTTACAAATATTAAATTAAATATCGAATAACTGACTTATAACAATGTATCAGTCAGTTATTCTGTTTTTATTGCTTTATAATATCTTTAATCTGTAATAATAGTTCACATTAGCGACTAATTTAGCTATGTTATCGCCCATAAATTAGTTTATTAGCGGCATGAAGCCAGTCCATAAAAAAACTAAGCTAATTCCCAACTAAAATCAAACATATATTAGAATTTCATGACTATTAAAACTGATGAATTACGCACAACGCTAATTGAAAATTTAGCCTCTCCTGCACAACTTGCTGAGCAAATACCGTTAAGTACTGCGACAGCCAATTTTATTATGCAAAGCCGCAAAGAAATTGAAGCAGTCATTAGTGGTCAAGACAAGCGCTTATTAGTAATTATTGGCCCTTGTTCTATTCATGACACGACTGCAGCGGTTGATTATGCTAAAAAATTAACTGTATTGCGTGATAAGTATAAAAATGAGTTACTTATTGTTATGCGTGTTTATTTTGAAAAACCACGTACTACCGTTGGTTGGAAAGGATTAATTAGTGATCCTGATCTAGATAAGTCATTTCATGTTGCCAAAGGTTTAAAACTTGCTCGTAACTTATTAGTAGAAATTAATGACTTAGGACTACCCGCAGGCACTGAATTTTTAGATATGGTTACTGGTCAGTATATTTCTGACTTAATCAGCTGGGGTGCTATTGGCGCACGTACAACTGAAAGCCAAGTTCATCGAGAACTAGCTTCTGCACTCTCTTGCCCTGTTGGTTTTAAAAATGGTACTGACGGTAATGTTAAAATTGCCCTTGACGCTATCCAAGCCTCAAGCGTACCCCATGTATTATATTCACCTGATAAGAGTGGCCAAATGTGTATATACCAAACCCATGGTAACCCCTTTGCTCACGTAATTTTACGTGGTGGAAAAGTACCTAATTATCATGTTGCTGATATAAAAGATACTTGTCAGAGACTTGAGAAAGCCTCATTACCACAAAGCATTATGGTTGATTGCAGTCATGGCAATAGCTATAAAGATCACAATAAACAAATTGATGTTGCGCGCTCATTAGCTGATCAAATCAGCCAAGGCGAAGACAGCCTTTTTGGTGTAATGATTGAAAGCTTTTTAGAAGAAGGTAATCAAGCGGTTAAAGTTGATACACCATTAATTTACGGAAAAAGTATTACTGATGCCTGTGTTGATTTAGCGGTAAGTGATGATATTTTAGCGTTATTAGCTAATGCAGTAAAAACACGCTTCACTTAAATAAAATAGTATTACTTCAATGAATTGTCTCTAATCAACGAAACAAGTGAAGGTATAGTTATTCAAATAACATAGGGGCCTAACCATGTCCCTTTTTTATTACTTAATGTAAATTATTAATCTCTCATTATGGCTTACTGATTGAATTAACGTTTATATTAATAATATCAGTTCACGTCTTCGATGCGTAAAGTTAATAAATTCAACATTATAAGCTTATAGCATGACAATATTAATAACAGTCATATCAATATTGTCATAATTCAAAAGTACTATTACTCCTGCTACAATGTAGCGATATAATTAAGTTAGATTTTAATTTTATCTAGTAAACCATCACTTGCCGCTTCAACTAAGTCGAGTACGTAGTCAAAACCTTTAGCACCACCATAATAGGGATCTGGGACCTGTTGTTCTTCATAGCTGGCAGCAAAATCTAACATTAAAAGTATTTTGTGTTGCATGTCTGCTGGTGCTACTTTTTTAAGTTCTTCAATATTATCATGGTCCATCGCTAAAATGAGATCAAAATCGGTAAAGTCTTGTACCGTAACTTTACGAGCTTTAATACCATCAAAAGAATAGCCACGTGCAACACCTGCTTTTTGAGCGCGATGATCGGGTTTTTCTTTTACATGGGCACCTAAAGTACCAGCCGAATCAACTTTCAATACCAAACCTTGTGCTTGCATTTTATGTCTAAAAACAGCTTCTGCACTTGGCGAACGACAGATATTGCCCATACAGACAAAAAGAACACTTTTAATTCCCTTTACGTTTAAACTATTAGACATTACTTAGCACCATTTTCGAGTTGTATTTTTATTAACACCATAACTTTTCAACACGTTGTGTTTTAATAGTAAGGCGTTTATTTTTATATTTTATTCTCTATTTTTTTTAGCAACAAATAAAGTAAAATATTACTGAAAATGATAATTTTACTTTTTAATTATGTATAAACTAGCGATGCAAAGAGATTTATATGACACCCGCAATTAATGTAGCTAAGACAAAAAATATTTTTTATCATATTCATGAGTATATTCATGATACAACAAGCGAATCTTATGGTGATGAAGCCGCACAAAAGCTTGGCATCTCTAACGAGAGAGTTTTTAAAACTTTGGTAGTGAGTATTGATAATAAAGCGTTAATTGTCGCAATAATACCAGTATCGGCGATGTTAAGTATGAAGTTAATAGCTAAGGCATGCGGTGGTAAAAAAGCGACTCTGGCTTTTAAAGCTGATGTCGAGCGCTCTACTGGATATTTACTGGGTGGTGTAAGTCCGATGGGCCAAAAAAAAGTTCTAACCACCTTTATTGATATGTCAGCAAGCCAATTTACTACTGTGTTTGTAAGTGCTGGTAAAAGAGGTTTAGAGATAGAATTAAGTCCACAAGATCTACAAAAACTAACCCAAGCTAAGCTAGCTAACCTTTGTCAGTAAATGAAAAAATTTAAAATAGACATAAAAAACGGTAATGCTAATAGGCATTACCGTTTTTTATTAAAATTACTTACTGAGTTAAACTAAGCAAGTAATGTTCTTAACGCTATTATTATCTTTGCTTTTAACGGGTAAATTCAGACGTTTTGCTCCACTGTGGCCAAACGTCTGATTTAGATAACTCAATGCCAATTTCAAAAAATAATTGCATATCTTCAACTGCACCGGTTAAGTCCCACTCTTCGCTGTATTCATCACAAAGACCGTGATAACACTTACCCAAAATTGGATCTAACTTAGCGCGTAAAGCAGCCGTTGCTTCATCTGCTGGTATAGCACCACCTTTTGCATATAACGCTGGAATACCTACGTTTGCAAAAGCAAAATGATCCGAGCGGTAGTAAATACCTGCGGCAGGTCTTGGATCGCCCGAAATTTCACGGCTCTGCTTTATTGCAGCTTTAGTTAAAAAGTTATCAAGCTCTGACTGACCTAAACCGTATACAGCAACATCTTTACTCTTACCATTTACATTCAAAGCATCCATATTAATGTTAGCAACCGTTTTAGCTGTTGGAATAACTGGATTTGCGGCATAAAACTTAGAGCCAAGCAAACCTTGCTCTTCTGCCGTTACCGCTAAAAAGGTAATTGAACGCTCTGGCGTATTGGGTAACTTTGCAAACGCTTCAGCGACTTCTATTAATGCTGCCGTACCCGTAGCATTATCACGGGCACCATTGTATATTTGGTCACCTTTTTTCGTTAAATCTGTACCTAGGTGGTCCCAATGCGCTGAATATAAAATATGCTCATCCGCTTTTTTCTGTCCAGGTAACGTCGCAATAAAGTTATACGAAATTGATTTTTTAATAGTATTTTTAATAGTAATAGAGGCACCTAAATTCCCCATATCAATGTTAAAACTACCTTGTGCTGCGCGTGCTTTCATTTTATTAAAATCTAGACCTGCCTTTTCAAATAATTCGTTCGCAACAGTGCTGTTAATCCAACCTTCGACTGCTACACGATCTTTATTTAAATCATCACGTTGAAAACTAAACTGAGGTCCAGTCCAAGAGTTTTTCACTACAGACCAACCGTATGAAGCCGGGGCAGTTTCATGAATGATAATTGCTCCTTCAGCACCTTGACGGCTTGCTTCTTCATACTTGTATGTCCAACGACCATAATAAGTCATCGCATTACCGGTAAATAACGCAGGGTCTTGCGTAGCAAAACCAGGGTCATTAACTAAAATAACAACCGTTTTACCTTTAACATCAAGGCCTTCATAATCGTTCCAGTTATATTCTGGCGCGTTAACTCCGTAGCCAACAAAAACTAGCTCCGAATCTTTAAGCTGCTCTAATTCACTAATACGGGCACTGCCCATTACCATATCAGTACCGTGCTGGTAGTTTTTACCACCTATAGCCAATGTCATATTACTTGATGCTTCAATTGAGACTAGCGGTACTTCTTGTAAAAAACTATCACCATTACCTGGCTTAAAACCGATAGCAGTAAACTGCTCAGTTAAGTAGTCAAGGGTCAGTTTTTCACCTTCACTTGAGGGCGCACGACCACCAAATTTGTCAGAAGATAAGACTTTGACATGATCAATTAATTGCGTGGTATTAATACTGTCATAACTTGTACTAATTTCTTGGGCACTATTCTGTGGTGAGGCGTTACCTTTAGCAGCATCATCAGAAGTTATTGTTACACAACCGATTAACACTGTGGCCGAAAGAAGTGATAAACCAATTTTTTTTATCATAATTATTATACTTATAGTGTGAAAGAGATAGTCGCAGTATAAATGGTCTAAAAACAACTAACCAGTATCGATATGTAAATCAGGGCCAACCAAGATAAGCAAACTGTCATGGTCAGTTTCCACCATAGTGAAATAATCACCTAAAGTGTAGATAGATTTTAAATGTTTGCTGGTTTACAGTAACTAAATAATGCTCGAACTAATCAAATACTTTACCTATAAGAATATAATGAAAGAAACCTTAAAAAAACTCTCTGAGATAGTAGCACAGGCTAATGATATATTTTATGAACGCAATAAAAGCGTAGATACTCTAATGGGTATTATGGATAAAACATTACGTAAACAAGGTATGCAAGCCGATGCGATAACGATAGACTGTATCGCTACCAATAAGAAAATAGTACTGGTACTGCATGATAGTAAACCTGATTTAGTCGATATTGCTTTAGGTGACAAAGCCGGCGTAGTAGATTCTTCAAGCGAGTATTTATTGAAAGACGTTACCATTACCCAAATAATAGCGATGATGGAAGAAAACTTTCTTAATTAATTTACCTAAAATTAAAATCTAAGATCAATGGTAAATTAACAAGGAGTATCTGAGTTAATTAATTACGGCAAGCTATGGCTTAATACGTTAATTATGCGTGAATTACGCGTTAACATATAGAGTAAAAATTTTGATAAACTATGCTAAAAAATCAGATGGCATTGTATTATTACTTTATGGTACTAATCAAAAAAGACAGTTAAAGAAAATTAAAACAGTTAGTGACGCTTAAGCTATTCAACAATTTAAACTCAAATAATAAGCTGCTGACAGTAGTATTATACAACTCAGGAAATTAGTTATGGAATCTATTTTAGTCTTTTTAATTATGTTTTATTTAGTCGCTTTTGTTTATGACAAAACTATTGATAATACGATTAAAGGTAATCAAGCATTAGCAGATAAATTAATAGAATTTAAATACTTTCATTCCTTTCAATCAAGACCTAAAGCACTTACTGCTGTTTTGAGTTTCAAATTTTTTGGTATCTCAACCGCTTTGAATATTGTTGGTAGCGTATTTTCTTTAATGATGTATTTTGGTTTAGGCTTTGGTACCTATTTACTAATTCGATAACACTTAACAACGTTTTACTGCACCCCTTAGTCCATTGATGTGTATACGGATAACAAATGAATTTTAATATTACCGAGTTAGGCGTTCAAGAAAAATATCGCTTATTAAATGGTGGGATAACCCCAAGACCAATTGCATGGATTAGTACACGGTCAAAAGGCGGTATTGATAACCTTGCACCCTACTCCTTTTTTACCGTGGCCAGCTGTAATCCTCCGGTACTACTTTATACACAGGTAACTCAACGTAGCGGCATTGATAAAGACACCTTACAAAATTTAATAGAAACCGGTGAATGTGTTGTTAATATTGTTAATAGCCCTTTGCTAGAAAAAATGAATGCTACCAGTGCCAGTATTGCTATTGATAAAAGTGAATTTGATCTCGCTGACGTTGAGCACAGCACAAGTTCTGTCGTCAGTCCCTTGTCGGTTACTGACTCACCCATACGTTATGAGTGTACCTTAAGAGAGCTGATTTCTATCGGTGATTTACCTGCAGGAGGCACCATTGTGCTTTTAAATGTAAAGTCAGTTTATGTAAGAGATGATCTTTACAGTAATGAAGGAATTAACCAAGAATCAATTGATTCTATTGGTAAAATGGGTGGTGATGGTTATAGCTCTACTACAAACTATATGGCACTTAATAGACCTTAGCAAAGCACTAATATAATATCCTAGACGAGCTAATCAAAGTTTAGGTATTACAGTAATGTCAAAAGAACAGAGCTGTAATCATTGTATAACCACTCGTTTGCTTTATGAGCTAGTTTAGCCTGAGGTTTAAGCAGTGGAGTCAGATAAAAGTGCAGGAAGTACACCTTTCTTATTTTTAACGCTGTATTGTATTAAAATGAATCCTTTAAAAAATTTAATATCAACCTTGGTTACTAACAACATAAGGACGTACTTATTTTAGGCTACGCCCTTATCTTTGATATTTAATCAACTGTTCACTAACTAATTTTACTAACTAATTTTACTAAAAATACGACACAATTACTGCAGTCATTAATAACTTATAACGTTTATCGTTAGCGTATCAGGATTAACTATTGTATGTCTTTCCATGCTTTCAATTTTACCGATACTGCTACTTCTGTTGCTGGCACTTCTACTATTTCTTCTATTTCCGCTACCTCAGCTACTTCACCTAATTCTTCTAATAAGGCTTCTATTTCAGCTTTTAGGTCTTTATCAGCAATTTTATTACTGTTAATTTTAGCATTTTTTAGATGCTCAATAGCGCTTGGTTTATCACCTAACTCTACTTGTAATGACGCGATTGCAAAAGCAACTGATGAGAGAAAATCTTTTGAATTAATAGCTTCAGCTTTTTGTAATGCTTTTTCGTAAATAGTAATGGCTAATACTAAATCATCAGTAAAGTCAGCGAGTGTTTCCCACTGCACAGGATGATCTTTATCAGTATCGTCATTATCGTCACAGACTTTCTGTAATTCTACGTAACATTCATCAAAACGAATTTGATTTTTTCTATGAACTGCTTGCATTAAGTCTTTAGCTAACGAGTGCACGTGCTTGTATATTTTTGTATTCATGATTTACCTTACTTTATATTTGTTCATAAAAATCTGAGATGATTATAATACTTTTCGTAAAACTAAACAGGATGTTGTGAATAAATATTAGATAAATGTATTCTCTAAGTAAGTGTTGCTTAAATAAAAAAGAGCTGACCGGTACCTATGTTTATCAGTGTTATGATAAATGTACTTAATGTTGCCTTGTCATTAAACAGCTAACAGGTGATTGTTGTAATTAATTGGTATAACATGCCTTTAAACAGAAAAAAAGTGGCTAGGTTGTGTAACATATCAACTTTAGTCATCATTTTTTAGCCTCTTAACGAGGTATTATATTTCTTCTGGATACCTATTATGAATTTAGATAAATCGACAAAACGTATAGCAAAAAGAGTCAAAAAGGGATTTCAGGGATACCCTCAAATTTCACTATCTTATTTTGGTGAATCAGTTAATTGCGCAACAAAGGTGGTGGTGGGTTTTGTTCAAGAAGAAGGCGCTGTAGTTCAAGAGCAAACTTTTTCCAGTGAAGAAGATTCTAGAAAAGACGAAACTATTCAAACTACCTTATTAAAAATTATCGAACGTGCTGAAGCCAAAACGGTACTAGAAGTTGCTGGTGTGAATGTTATTAAATAATAAGGCTGCACTATAAATTGAATGATTGACTCAAGCTTAGGTTAACCAAGTAATATTTATGTACTGTTATAGTCGCGATTAGAGCATATGACTGCTGAACGGATAAATTCAAGCCTAAGCATTAATGTTATCGGCTACTTTTTATGCTGTCGAGAGGCAGTTAAACTTATGTCGACTCGTCATAATGGTTTAGTTGACGTTATTGTTAATGTCTCGTCTGGCGCTGCGCGTTCTGGCTCGCCTAATGAATACATTGATTATGTAGTATCAAAAGGTGTAATAGACACCTTAACTAAAGGTTTGTCACTTGAGGTTGCTGCAGAAGGAATTCGAGTAAATTGTGTGCGTCCTGGTTTGATCTATACCAATTACATTAAGTTTGTGATCTTGCTGTGCATAGGAAAAATACATCAGGGTAAGGCGCTCGATTGAGTAATAGCTGGCTATTGGGATTGAGAGCAACGCTGACATGGAGTATTTTAACCAGCACAAATGGGCAGTAATTTAATGGAATTGGTATTATACCGATATGCATGCTGATGGTGGCGAGCCTGGGCGTATTAAACGATTAAAGCACGTTATTCCGATACAAAGAGACGGACAACCCGAAGAAGTAGCCGAGGCTATTTACTGGCTGGCAAGTGAGAAACCATCCTTTTCGACGGGTAATTTTTTAGATTTAGCTGGTAGATTGTAAGCCTTAATATAAGGCTTACTCTGACTTATCTAGCCGTTTCCACTACAGACAGTCCTTTAACCTACCCACTAATTTTATCCTGTAGCTTTACCTTTAGAAAGTGGCGTAAGTATTTCTTCAGGGATTGGTTGTAAGCGCTTTTGCTTATCTAAGCAAACCATTTCGATATCACCAATGACCGCTGCTTTATTCGCATTAGGCCGCCATAACTCTTGTCGCCATAAGGTCTTATATTTACCATCAAATTGGTAACTGGTACGTACGTCACAGATTTCTGCAAATTCAACACCATCTTGAAAGGTTAAGCTGGCTTTATAAACAGCAAAACCTAATCCTTTTTCCTGCCATAGGGTTGCCAGCTTATTACTGTCAATCACATGTTCACGCGCACGTTCAAAATATTTGAGAAAATTAGGATGGTAGACAACGCCTGAATGATCGGTATCTTCGTAATATATTTGTACCGGATGATGATAGATCTTACTCATATAAATTCCAGAAATTTCTTATCAAAATTTTTATGCCTTGCTAACAAGTGATTGCTTAAGAATTTTCATGCCTTCTTCTATTGAGATAAGTGGCATATAACCAAAATCTTTTTTAGCGGCACTAATATCAAAGTAATGGCTGGTCGACAGCTGTTTGGCGACAAAACGTGTCATTATTGGTTCTTGTTTTTTATTCAATATTTTATAAAACCACTCTAACGTCGCCCCCGCAGCATAAGCAACTGTGCTAGGTACTCTTTTCGTCACTGGGGGTAAATCAACACAGTTAAGAATGTTATTTAGCATCGCCGCCATAGTGATGGGCTGATCGTTACTGATAAAGTACGCTTTACCACTACAATGTGAATTAATTTTTGATAAATCAATCGCTGCTAAAATATGCGCGTAAGCAGCGTTATCAACAAAAATGGTATCAACTAATTTATCTTCTTTTCCTACCAGTTTTAGCCTGCCTGCTCGAGCTCGCTCTAAGACTCGCGGTACCAGATGAGGATCGTTTGGACCCCAAATTAAATGTGGACGTAACGCCACAGCTTTTAACAGTTTCACTGGTGACTTCACTAGTTGGGAGCCTTTCTGAGAGTCTTGAACCGTACTTTGATTAAAAGAAGTTGAAGCTGCTAGTATTTTTTGTTCAGCTAAAGCTTTAGATTCACTATAAAAATTTAAAAAGTTTGTCGCATACGGCTGTGATTCATTAATACCCGCTTCATCAACACCAGCAAAAGTAACACTTGGTGTACTGGTATACACTAAGCGAGTGATAGCTAGTTCCTGACAGGCTTGGATAATGTTTTCAGCGCCTTGTACATTAGGCTCAAAGTAATCTTCTTTATTGCCCCAAACGCCTGCTTTAGCAGCGACATGAAACACTAAATCACATGACTGCATAGCCTCTTTAAGGCGAACAAAATCGGTAATATCGCCTTGTTCCATATTAACGCCCATTTGAGTGAGCTCAGGATAACTACCCCGGGCAAACCCGGTTACTTTAATATTAGCTAAACGCAGTAGTCGACAGATAGCGTTACCTAAAAATCCGCCAGCACCCGTAACAAAAATATGTTTTGTTTGCGCTGCAAGTTCATTAAGTGGCTGCTGAACCGCCTGGTTAAAAGCGACTTTAGCGTCGATACTAACATCGCTATTTTTCATTTCTTCAATCATAGTTAATTCTAGTTAAGCTCTAGTTAAGCTCTAGTTATACGCTAATTTAGTCAAGTTCTTGTTGAGCCCATACAGCTAACTTTTCACGAAATATCTTGGCGTTATGACGTATATCAACAGGGAAATCTTCATGAATTAAAAAATGAGAAATCGCTGATGTTTGTTTATGCGCCAATGCTGATATTCTTAATGCTGAAAAAAGTACTGATTCATCAAAGTTTTTATCTTTTTTAGCCTCAGAAGTTAACTCAACACACAGTAGTGGTAAACGTTTACCGTTAATAGTAACGCCAACTAAAGCGGTACGTTCGACTAACTTGTGAGTATTAAATATTCGCTCACAAGGAATAGAGAACAGTACCTTTTTATTAGTGGTAACACGATGTGCTTTTCGTCCACACATCCACAACATACCCGATTCATCTAGATAACCTAGATCACCCATTCGATGACGCACGACATTACTATTAGTATTACTTGAATCCACATTAAAAATTTTAGCCTGCGCAGTAGCTGCATCTCGATGATAATATTGCTGACTAACCATATCGCCTTTAACAACAATTTCACCAATAGTATTTATTGGTAAAGATAAACTGTCATGCCAGGTTTTAATGACTTCGTCACTAATCTCAATAATACTGAGTTCAACACCATTAACTGGCGCACCTACACAAATACCACCACCATTATCGGTGATATTGCTTGTTTTGAGTAAATCGGTACTAGAAATTTTAGTCAGTGGTAACGATTCGGTCGCGCCATAAGAAGTCAGTACCGGCACATTGTCGCTAAGTAGTTGCGTAAATCGTTCTATTGAAGGAAGTGTGGCTGGAGCACCAGCAGAAATAACGCGTTTTAAACTATTAAGCTTGGTTATCTTAGCTTTTATAGTTCCCGCTTGCCCTAATACTTCAATCAATGCAGGGTTAGCAAATAAATTGGTACATTGATACTTTTCAATAGCAGCAAAAATAAAGTCAGGATTTGCTTTAATCGGTTTACTGGCATCCATATCAGGAATAATAGAAGCCATACCTAATGCAGGTCCGAACAATGAAAATAATGGGAAAGTTGCTAAATCACGTTCGCCGGATTCAATAGCATAATCTTCTTTTAGTGCGGTGATTTGCGCTTCAAACATTTTATGACTGTACACCACTCCTTTAGGGGTACCTGTACTACCACTGGTAAATAAGATGGCTGACATAGCATCATCAGCTAGTTTCACCATATCAAAAGAAGCATCTTCATTGACTAACGCATTGGTTGGTGAAACACTGTTTCGTAGAGGATATAGAGCTAATAGCTGAGTTAAACTCATACCACCAATCAGTGACGCGAACACATTTGCGCTAGAACCAGCTGCCGTGACCGTTAAAAGCTTTTTAACGCTAGCCTTACCCCAACCAAATAATACTCTGGCTATATGCGCTTTAGGAATACCAATAAACGCGTCAGGGGCCGATTCAGTAAAACATTGTTTGAGATTTTTAATGCCCATACCTGGGTCAACTAAAATAGGGATTATACCCGCTTTAAATAATGCAAAAGTTAACGAAAAGAAATCAATACTGGGCGTTACCATTAACACCGCTTTCATACCTGATTTAAGACCATAAGCATTCAATGCAAAGGCTATCTCATCACTGCGTTGATGCAAAGTAAGAAAATCAATTTCTTGATAATGAAGTTTCCCGTATTGACTTTTTTGTACGGCAACAGCTAACGCGGTGGGCGTACTAATTGCTATATGGGCAAGGTGACGACATAAATTAGCTTGGTTAGAATTATGTGTTCTCTCTGTCATTTACCCTTTTTCCTGTGGTGTTAAACCCTATTAAGTTAACTTCAAATTAACGAAGAGTTATTTAACTCATTACGCTTCACTTTTCTTTAAGAAGTTATTAATCAATGGTACTACTTCTTCACTGGCATCTTCTAAAATATAGTGACCACAATCATCAAAAGCATGTACTTTTGCATTAGGAAAGCGTTGCTGCCATTCAGCTAGAAAATACTTATCAAAAACAAAGTCTTTTAAGCCCCAACAAATTAACATAGGTAACTTATTAAATTGCTCTAAGCTATCGCTAATTTCAGCAACTAACTGATAATTTCTATCTCCAGGTTTTAATGGGATATCTTGAATAAAACGTAACGTTGAAATACGGTTTTTCCAAGAATTAAAAGGTGCTACATAAGCTTGGCGTATTTCTTTTGACATTGGCTGTCGCTTTACGCCTATGTATGACGCAACACTTGAGAAGGCATTAAAACCTCGTACCAACAGCGTTCCTGCAAAAGTATTACGTCCTAACCATAGAGCTGGTGGTAATTTTTTAGCTTTAGGTAAATGAAAAGCACCAGTATTTAAAACAACCAGGCGTTTGATACGCTCAGGGTAGCGCGCAGCATAACCCATACCTATCATTCCGCCCCAGTCATGTACTACGAGGGTAATATTTTCTTTTACATCTAAATGGTCAAGTAATGCAACTAAATCATCTATACGATTGACGAGGGTATAATCATAGCCCTCATCACTGGGTTTATCTGATAAACCACAGCCAATATGATCTGGCACGATACACTGATGATTTTCACTTAATTCGGTCACTAAATTACGATAATAAAAAGACCAACTAGGGTTACCATGAACCATAACAACAGGAGAGCCCTGCCCTTCATTGACATAATGATATTGATGACCATTACGATTGATAAAGTTACGTTTGAATGGAAATGATTTTGTTAAGATATTTTCTAACATAGGATCTGACATAACTACCACTTAAGCCCCAACATCATACAATTTAAGCCACTTCCTATCCCTAAAAAGCTGACATTATCACCTTTTTGTAAGAAGCCTTGATCATGAGCCATCGCCGCTGTAACGGGTAAAGAAACTGTCCCCATATTGCCAAGGTGTTTAAATGTTGGAAATTCTTTTACAGCGGGGATATTTAAGGCAGTTAATACTTTCTTTTGATTAGCGGCGCCCACTTGATGACAAATAACTTTATCAACGTTTTCTTCAACCCACTCACGTTGATCTAAGAAATGTTCCCAGGTATCTTTTGCTAACGAGACCCCTTCTTTAAGTAGACTTACCGCATCAGTACGCATAAATTCACGAAAGAGCTGTGGACCGACTTCTTTTAGGCCCCATTGACATAAATTATTATGCTCGGGTGCCGATAAGTGACTTGCCCCTAATAATTGATGATTACGGTCAGTGTCTAGATTTAAAGTACCATCGGTAAGTAATACCGCGACAGCACCTGAACCACCGGTTAATGTTGCCAAAGAACGCGCATAATTTTGCATGCTTGGATCAGCGAGCATATCATCAATAGTTACATCAACAATGTGACGCGCAGATTCACACGAAACCACAAGACCTGCTTTAATTTGGCCAAGTTCAATACGATTAGCAATATCTAAAATGCCCGATAACACACCTAAACAAGCATTGCTAATATCGTAAATAGCGGTATTTTTTAACACGCCAAGCTTTGCAGCTATTCGACACGCTGTAGCAGGCTCGTGTTGATCACGACATACGCCAGTATAAACAACTGCACCTATATCTGCGACATCAATGCCAGTTTCAGTCATTGCTTTTTGGGCAGCAACAATAGCGCCATCTGAAAGCATATGATCTGCTGGCCACCAACGGCGTTCCTCAATCCCTGTTAACGCATTGAGTTGCCCCATAGGAATACGAAACTTTTGATATAACGGGGTCAAACGAGATTCAAGCTCTACACTGGTTACCACTTCAGGGGCAAGTTCATATGCTAAGCTATTAATAAAGACGCGGGAATATTTCATTTAGGTGACTATTGCTTATTATGTCTAGGTTATCGTTGAATGCTACTTTCATTCCATCTGTGTATGGATGAAAGACCAAGCAAGCGAAGTAACCAATGCTAATTATTTATGACTATGGGGCGCCATTTGAGCAAGAATATGCCAAGGATTCAACCAAAAATATGATTTATCGATAATCTACTAGGAATTTGCGGATAGATTAATCGTATTTAAGCGCTAAATTCTGATAACGTCAAAAGGCTCTCGTACCGAAAGCCTAAATAATCAGGGACGAATATTCGTACTTAGTTGATGACTCAAATAACCGTTATGTAAACTACTCAACTCGATTTTTTATCCTCTCTACTACTAAGTATTTTGGTCGAATCATTCTCAGTACAATCAATAAAAAGAAAACCAATAGAGTAAATAAAGAGAGACTACCACTGCTCGATTTTTCTGGAGTAATATCAAGTGCAATAGTATTGTTGTCAACCACAGCTATACCCCCAGGGTCATCAACTACACCATTAGCCAGACCATCAGCATCGTTTGCGCCACCATCTTCAATGTATAATTTCAAACAAATATCACCTACATTGAGACCGACTTGATAAAGTTCACTGTGTGGTGGTGGACAAACACCATTGACAGCATTACTTGTAGCAATAACATTATTACTGTCTTCAACAAAATCTGCCCACTGTGTTTCTGCATTTATCTTACGATAAACAGAATATTCAGCGATGGCTGCCGACAAGGGTAAAACAATAGCAACTGAACGACCGAAAGGCATAATATTGTGTATTTCAAAATCAAAATAACCCAAAGTGTTCTCTAAATTATCTTTTTCAACTAAACCGGTATCTAAAATTTCTTGCTGAGAAAGCTCTAGTCCATCAGAGCTTTGCAAAAGTGCAAATTTACCCAACCTTAAGTGCAAACCAGGTTCAGTTTCTGCCAATTTTACTACTGCTGCATTAATATGTAATGGCTGTAAATAAGGAATGCTTGAATTATCCATATAAGCGGGTAAGCCGTCTGAGTCGTCATCGCTAAAACCTTCAGCTAAATCCGTCTTACCATCCCTATCGGTATCTACGGCATTTCCATTGCTATCTAAATCACGTAATGTTCGTTGAGTCGCCAATAAATGTAAGGATATCTGCTTAGTTTGTGACAGCTCTTCTGTGCCACTGTTGGTAGAACTACCACTATCAGTCACCATAACAGATAGGTTTATTAAGCCTTTATTTATCTCAGGTAAATTGACACTATCTGCTTGGAAAGTGAACTGTAATTTATCACCTGAAAACACAGCATTTAAGTAGTCCGGTATTTGCCAATCAATTTGGTGAGTATCTTGGGTATTAGAGTCTTGGATACTTAACACTATGGTTACATCACCATCATTTACAGCAATGCTAGGTACTTGAATGCCTTTTTGCCAAACTACTAGCTTGATACTCGGTGCTACATTAGCTTCAGAAATAGTAAAAATCTGCGTAGAATTTACACCTGCATTGACACCTTGCCCAAGACTTATAATGAGCTGTTCTTCACCTTCTAGCTGGAAGTCACTATTGATAGTAATATCGATGAAACCAGCGATCCCCTCTGTTATGACTATCTTGTTATCAGAAATGTTATAATCTACATTATCGACATTACCAGTAATGGTTAATGGTATAGTCACAGGGTAAGCCGGTGCTTCACCTGATAACACCACTTCAACGCGAGCAATACCACCTTCAGCAACAATTTGATCAAAAGAGAGATTCACTAATGGATGAATATTTAAAAGTTGTGATACGGTAGCAATATTTCCAGCATTATCTACTGCACGCCATAAAATAGAGATTAAACCAGAGCTGATATTTTTAGCACCTGTTTCAAAGCCTAGTGCAGTTAAACCACAACAGTTTATGCCATCAAGACCATCGTTAACGCTAATATTAGTTAAATTAATTAATCGCTGTAAGTCTAGTTTGGTAAACGTATGATCAGCATTGATATGTACCGCCTGTGGTGGCGAAATAATCGGCGCATAGTCGTCCTGTAAAGGATGAGTGCCAGCTAAAGCTTCTGCTGCGTTAGTTATACCGTCAAAATCAGTATCTAATAGTCCATCATATGCATTAAGTGGGTCAAAGTTATATGACTTTTCAAATTCATCACTCATACC
>CAJWZC010000069.1 GCA_913049915.1 uncultured Colwellia sp. | reverse complement strand
ATCATTCAACTACTTACAATACCTTCCTGTAGTCATAATAAAAATTGATGATACTTTTTTAATATATAGATACCAATACGGTTAATCGAATTTGTATTGAAAATATTAAACGCACTACCGATGCGATTAATAAAATACTATCGATGAATTTGTCGAAAATGCGGTGATTGAAGAAATACTTATCGATATTGGTATCGATTATAGTCAAGGTTAGCATATCCACAAACATGAACTTTGGTTTGAGGTGAGCTATTCCTAAACTCAGTGGCTGTAATGTTGATTATAGGATGATTTAACTTGTAATAGAAACCTTCAGGCGCAACCCTGAGAAATAAAAGGTATTTCCCCATTAAAGCTTATCGTCCAGTTAATAGAGCGGTAATGTCATAATAAAATTTTTTAATATTTGTCTAATTATTTACCAAAAGATATGAGTAGGTAACGGCCTAATAAATATAATGTTAGCCGTAATACATTATTCATATGATACAGGTTAAACCTCATAAATATTAGAAAAAAATAAAAAGTAAAAGTAGTAAAATAAAGATATAAAATTAAATAGTAACTTTTTAAAAATAAAAAATAAAAAGTTATATGTCAGTATTTATTTGTTTTATATCAATACATTAAAAGTACTGTTCTTTTATTTTTCTATAAGTAAAAATAAAAAATAACAAAAAGCTTGATACTGTACGACCATACAGTATACTTATCTCATCTAAACGAAACCCTAAACAAGATATAGCGATTTAGAGTCGCGGAGCAACTATGAAAGACGATAAAGATAAAGCACTGTCAGCAGCCTTAGCCCAAATTGAACGCCAATTTGGTAAAGGCTCAATAATGAAGCTTGGTGATAACACCACCATGGATGTAGAGACTATTTCTACCGGTTCATTAGGGTTAGATATCGCATTAGGTGCGGGTGGTTTACCACTCGGCCGTGTTGTTGAAATTTATGGTCCAGAATCTAGTGGTAAAACAACGCTAACGTTAGAAGTTATTGCTGAAGCACAGCGTAATGGTAAAGTTTGTGCCTTTATTGATGCAGAGCATGCTCTTGACCCTGTTTACGCTGAAAAATTAGGTGTAAATATTAATGAATTATTAATATCTCAACCAGATACAGGTGAGCAAGCATTAGAAATTGTTGATATGTTAACGCGCTCTGGTGCTATCGACGTAATTGTTGTCGATTCTGTTGCCGCGCTTACACCTAAAGCTGAGATTGAAGGTGATATGGGTGATTCACACATGGGCTTGCAAGCACGTATGTTGTCACAAGCGATGCGTAAGCTTACTGGTAATTTGAAAAAATCGAATACTATGCTTATTTTTATTAACCAAATTCGTATGAAAATTGGTGTTATGTTCGGTTCTCCAGAAACGACTACTGGTGGTAATGCGTTAAAATTTTACGCTTCAGTACGTTTAGATATCCGTCGTATTGGCGCAGTTAAAAACGGTGATGAAATCGTTGGTAATGAAACACGCGTTAAGGTGGTTAAAAACAAAATTGCTCCACCGTTTAAACAAGCTGAATTTCAAATTTTATACGGCGAAGGCATTAATAACTTAGGTGAATTAATTGAACTTGGTGTTAAGCATGGTTTTGTAGAAAAAGCGGGTGCTTGGTATAGTTGTAATGGTGAACGAATTGGTCAAGGTAAAGCGAATGCTGCAAAATATTTAGATGAACATCCTGAAATGGCTAATGATGTTGATACTAAATTACGTGATATGTTTTTATCAAAAGATGTTGTAACAGAAGAGAAAAAAGAAGTAGCAGTAACAGAATAACTAGCACTCGTTTTTATTAGTAAAACGTAGTGAAAAAAAGGTAACCTTAGACGTAAGGTTACCTTTTTTATACGTGATAGTTTTAGCCGTTACTAATCAATATATATGCCTTTTAGATTTTATGGCAGGTGATAAGTAAATCATCAAAGGCTATTAGTGGTCGTGTCCACAACCGCTCTCACTGTGTACATGGCCATGTTCGAGCTCATCCGCTGTAGCTTCGCGTACTCCAAGAATCTCTACATCAAAACTTAAGTCTAAACCTGAAAGCGGGTGATTACCGTCAACGGTAATTTCGTCATCCTGTACATCAATAACAATAACTGTTTGCTCACCATCATCAGTGGTTGCACGTAATTGAGTACCAAGAGAAAGATCTTCAACACCGGCAAGTACTTCTCTAGGAACCGTTTGAACATAATCATCATGTCGCTCACCATAAGCATCTGCACAAGCGACAGCAACTTCAAATTTATCTCCAGGTTCGTGATCGATAAGAGCATTATCTAAGCCAGGTATTAAATAACCAGTACCTTGAATAATCTCCATTGGCTTATCTTCGTATGAGCTATCAATTAAAGTGCCTTCGCTATCCGATACTGCATAGTGCATAACAACGACATTATTTTTAGCTATTTTCATGTTTATTCCTAATGATTTTAAGTATTGAGATTATTTAGCTGCAAGAGTATAGGGCAAAGCTTGACTTGTTACTACCGCACCAACTTGAGAAGCAATACGCATTAGAGGTAGATCTCCATCGTTAACCAATATCGCTTGCATGACACAACTGCCATCATCAGCTTGATAGTGAGCTAATATATCACCAGCTTTTCGCCAGTTCTCACCTAATTGCTTTTCAATAATATCATCCGCTTGAAAGGGGTGCTCAAGTTGAGCTGTTAAAGAAAATAGCGCTCGCTTATTCTTACCTAAATATTGCATTCGAGCGACTGTTTCTTGTCCTAAGTAACAACCTTTGGTAAAACTTATACCATTAATCGCTTGTAAATTAAGCATCTGTGGTACGTAATGACCACTAGTGTTTGTTGATAAAATAGGGAAACCTTGAGTTATCTCTAATAAATTCCAAACTGATTGAGAATAGGTTGGTAGTGCTAATTTTTCCACAAGAGACGTTATAACGACTTGCTCATCAATAACGATATATCGAGGCTGTTCGCCACAAAGATATACTAAAGTCGTTGAACCAACTTGGATTGTAGGGCTTAAACTATCAGGAACTTGTGAAAATTGTTGTTGTAATAAGTTACTTGCTTGGTCACCAACCAAAGCAATAAAGCTTAAATCTTCAATTATATCGATGGCAACTTTAGCGAATACACCAAATTTTTTCAGCTCTGTAAGTGAACCCTCTATACTCGCTTTAGGTTGTAATAATAAATGAGCAGAAGAGCGATTGATTAATCGAAAAACTGAAAAAACTTTTCCTTTAGCATCGCAGTGAGCACCAACAAGTAAGTTTGATTCAGTACTGTTGTTCACATCACACGTTACTTGTCCTTGTAAATAGCTGGTTTGTTCTTCACCAGATAAAGAAATAGCGCCAAAGTCACTAAGTTCGATAAGGTAGGTATCTGGTAGCTGTGTTAGTGATGGTAATTGTGTGCGTGTGGTCATTGTCATAATAAACTCTATGAAGAAGCGGTGCTTGCATATTAACGGTTAACTATAGGATAGGGGCGAAAATAGTAAAAACAACTAGTATGCAGGATTATATTAGTGATAATTGGTGTTTTTAATAGCTGTGCCCAGAGAGTTATTGTTACAATGTTGTCGTATAAATTAATTGCGTTAATCAACACCACTGATTAACGGTATCAATCAATAGAGGGGAATTATGTCAGGTAACGAAGCTTCAAGTAACACAGTGACAAATAATGAAAACTCGACTAATCTGTTAAAAGTCAACAAGGCTCGCATAAAGTGGGCATGTCGTCGCGGTATGTTAGAGTTAGATATGTTGTTTACTCCATTTGTTGATGAAGCATATGATGACTTATCAACAAAAGATCAGTTCACTTTTGAACGTTTACTTACCAGACAAGATCCTGAGTTGTTTGCATGGTTTATGGGACATGAAATTTGTGAAGATACAGAGCTCAATGCTATCGTTCAATTTATACTCAAACGCGTTAAAGTATAATGTTAATGTAAGAGAGTCTCGATATAAACTAGCGGTTTATAGTGCTTTAGCAATATTCATTTTCTTAGTTATGCTAGTTAGTTTTACTTTTTCTTATATCCTGGCTCAGGCTCTAGCAGCGGTAAGCATTATTGCTCTTAGTTTATTTTTATCAATGAGCAAAAAAAATCGTCTCACCAGCTCATTTATTTTAACAAATACAGGTAGTATTCGTTTTAATAATGAAGAAGCCAGTTATCAGCTATTAGCGGGTAGCCGTCTGAGTTTTATTGGCTGCTGGTTAGTTATGAGGCAGAATGTTCCTGCAGTTTTTTTACCTAAAGACTTACTTGAAACAATCCCTAAACAGTTATTTATATTTAGGGATAGTATAAATGAACAGGATTACTCCCGTATTGCCAGTGTGATAAAACAATTAGAATAATTTAGCTTCTTACTTGTTGCTTTATACTTTTGGTGGAGTCGACTGTGAAATCGGCGACAGTATCGTTGGCTCAACTGTTGTTAATAACTCAGGATAATCCATCGTATAATGTAAACCTCTACTTTCTTTTCGTTCCATGGCACATTTTATTATTAGCTCTGCAACTTGTACCAAGTTTCTTAACTCAAGTAAGTTATTACTCACTTTAAAGTTTTGATAATAATCTTCCATTTCTTGTTGTAGTAATTCAACACGATGTAATGCACGCTCTAGGCGTTTAGTTGTTCTGACAATACCAACATAATCCCACATGAATAATCTAAGCTCATGCCAGTTATGCTGAATGACAACTTCTTCATCTGAATCGGTTACGCGACTGTCATCCCAATGGGGAAGAGTTAAGATACGATTGTCCTGTACTAAGGTTTCACTGATCTCTATGGCTGCAGCTCGAGCAAAAACAAGGCACTCAAGTAAGGAGTTACTTGCTAAGCGATTTGCACCGTGCAAGCCGGTATATGACATTTCACCAATAGCATAAAGCTGATTAACATCGGTCTTACCTTGTTTATCAACCATGACTCCACCACAGGTATAATGTGCGGCAGGAACAATAGGAATGGGTTGTTTTGTGATATCAATACCTAAAGACATGGTTTTTTCATAAATCATTGGAAAGTGTTGTTTGATAAAACTGCTGGGCTTATGACTAATATCTAGATACATACAATCTGCACCTAAACGCTTCATTTCATAGTCAATAGCACGTGCTACAATATCACGCGGCGCTAGTTCTGCGCGTTCATCGAAGGCTGGCATAAAACGACTACCATCAGGGCGTCTTAATTTTGCACCTTCACCACGAAGTGCTTCTGTCAGTAAGAAAGTACCAGCGGAAGGGTGAAATAAGCAGGTAGGGTGGAATTGATTAAACTCCATATTTGCTACCCGGCAACTGGCACGCCATGCCATAGCAATACCATCACCACTGGCTACATCAGGGTTAGAGGTATATTGATAAACTTTACTCGCACCACCTGTGGCTAAAATCGTTTTTTGGGCATAAATACTTTCAACTTTTTCAGTAGTTCTATTCCATATATAGGCACCAATACATTGTTTGGGTTGCTTACCTACAGTGCTTGGTTGACAAATAAGGTCAATAGCATTAAAACGCTCAAATATACGGATACGTGAATGCTGCTTTACTTGATCCGCTAAAGTGGTTTGGATTGCTTGGCCTGTTGCGTCAGCTGAATGCAAAATTCTACGGTGACTATGACCGCCTTCACGCGTTAAATGATAACGGGTTTCTCCCTTATCGTTCTGCTCTTTATCAAAGACAACACCTTGGCTTATTAACCACTCTAAACACGATTTAGCATTTTCAGTAGTAAATTGCACAATATCTTCGTCACACAGACCGGCACCGGCAATAATTGTGTCTTCGACATGAGAGGCAACACTATCGTTTTCATCAAATACTGCAGCAATGCCACCTTGGGCATAAAAAGTTGAGCCTTCATTTAATGGCCCCTTGCTTAAAATGACGACGTCAGCACTTTTAGCTAAATGTAGAGCCAAAGTTAAGCCAGCAGCACCACTACCAATGATTAAAACATCACAATTGTTTTGTTGAGTCATACTATTTGATTAAGTTCGGTTATAAAAGCAAATAAATATACAAGCCATATGAGGATAAAGCTTCACGTGGCATAGGTATATAGTAAAGAAGTTTCAGGTATTCTATAATACATAGGTATAAGCTGCCAGATAATAGCGTTTAATTAATTGTTTAGTGAGTGTTTGATTAATATTTACTTTACGTTAAATCACACTCTGGATTTTAATAATATCATTGCTCGATAAGTCATCTAGTCTATTAATTAAAAAAGATCAAAAATAAAAAGAACTTTTTTGAAAAACCTTAGTCCTACTTTATGAGTTTGTTACGAGCAATGGAAAATATGAGTACAAATCAATTGTCAGTGTTAAAAGATATGCCTCAAAAGATCGAACCAAATATAGATCAACAATTAGTTGAGCGGGTTCAGCGTGGCGATAAAAATGCGTTTAACTTGCTGGTAACGAAATATCAGCACAAGGTTGCAAACTTAGTTAGTCGCTATGTTAAGAATCATAGTGATGTACCTGATATCGTTCAAGAAGCCTTTATTAAAGCCTATCGAGCATTGCCAAATTTTAGAGGTGATAGTGCTTTTTATACTTGGCTTTATCGTATTGCTGTAAATTGTGCAAAAAATCACAGTGTCGCATTAGGTCGTAAGCCGCCAAGCAATGATGTTGAAATTACTGATGCAGAACTTTATGACACAGGTGGTGCGCTTCGAGAAACAGCTTCACCAGAAAAGATATTACTGACAGCCGAAATTAAAAAAATTATTTTTAGTACTATGGAGTCACTTCCAGAAGATCTGCGTTTAGCCATTAACTTTCGAGAAATTGAAGGTTTAAGCTACGAGGAGATCGCTACAATAATGGAATGTCCTGTTGGTACTGTGCGTTCACGAATTTTCAGAGCGCGTGATGCTATCGACAAGAAGATCAGCCCCTTATTGCAAAAAAATAATTAAGTCTTTTGTGAAAGTATAAATTAACTAAGTTTTTTTAAGGTAAAATATGAGTGAAATTAAATCAGAGTCAGTATCTTCATTAGTCGATAATTACTCTCCATCAACAGATGATAGTGTCAGTACACATTTAGTTGATAATATGCTCAAGGATGAACACTTATCAAGTACATGGCAAAACTATCATTTAATTGGTGATGTATTACGCGATGAAGTTCCACAGTCATTGCAGCTAGATTTAAGTAAAACAATTTCAGCGGCAATTGCTCAAGAAGCAACTATCTTGTCACCTAACTCATCTACTCAAGCTTTTTCGAAGATTCTTGCTGAAAGTACTGCTTCATCTCTAGATGAGAGTAATACGGGTCAGAAAGTTACACAGACGCGAAATACTAATCGAGTTATTAATGCAGCAAACCGTTTTAAATCTAAAATATCTACATTAGTTAAGCCGATGGGGCAGGTTGCTATAGCTGCTTCAGCTGCTGCTTTAATGATTGTTGGTGTTCAGCAAAATGTTACTGATAATGATCTAGTGACACCTAGCCAAGTAGTACAAACGATGCCTTTAACTGGTTATGCTAATCCAGTGAGTTTTAACGTTCAATCAGCTGAACCACGATATAGCTCTCAAAGTAAACAGAAACCACAACAAGCAACGAATGAACAGAACGCTGCTCAAAGAGTTGTTCAACAACGTCGTTTGCAAGCATTGTTAAGTGATCACAACAAACAAGTGAAATTAGGTAGTAATATACAATAGCTTGATTGGCTGAATTAGTTGATAATTATACTTTCAGCCATCATCTACGAGAATTTATGAAATTATCGGTACTTCTTTTTTTGCTGCTTAGCTTTAATGTATCAGCTATAGCAACTGATAAAGAGTCTGCTAAGCTTTGGCTAGAGCGACTCTCCCAATCATTGCGTCAACTCAATTTCACTACCTCTTTTGTCGTGGTTAAAAATAACCAAGCAGAGCCCTATCATTGGTTGCATGGCATTGGTGAAAATGATCAAGAATTAGAGATTTTTACTCGTCTTAATGGACCTCGTCGTGATGTCTTACGCCAAGGCGAGATTGTTAGTTATATAGAACCTGAACAAGATGCCTATTCGTTAATTTCTCCTGATGCCAGAGGTCCTATTCCTACGATATTTCGCGATGATATTAGTCGACTTGAAGAGAGTTACCGTTTCATTTCTGTTGGGCGTAGCCGGGTTTTAGGACGTGTTGCTCAACTTGTTCGTATAGTCGCAAAAGATAAATATCGCTTTAGCTACTGGCTTTGGCTTGATCAGAACACAGGCTTATTGCTCAAGATGGCGATACTGACACGTCAAGGAAAGCTGCTAGAGCAAATTCAATTTACTCATATAGAAGTGAGTGATCAGTTATCAGAAAACTTAGTAGAACTGCAGTTAACTAAATTACCTGATGCCATGCAGTTAAATCAGACACTAAATAAAGATCTCTCTTGGCAAGTTGATTGGTTACCACAGGGATTTTCGATACTAAAATCAAACCAGCATAATTTGTATAGCCATAATCGCAGTGATAATAAAGCGGTTGATTTTATGTTGTTTTCTGACGGTTTAACTGAAGTATCTGTCTATGTGAATCCGAGTAACGAAAATTTTAGAGCGCCTGAATATGCCAGTGATGGTGCCACGATGGTATTTAATCACATATTGCAGGGAGTAGAAGTTGGCGTTGTTGGTGATATCCCCTTAGCAACGGCCAAAAAAATTGCAGAATCTATTATTCCAGTATCGGTAATAAATATAAAAGACGATTCTCAATCTTCGGTAAGAGCAAAGTAAAATGATTAAAGAATTAGCGAATGTTATTGCGATTGATGCAGGGCAAGTTACTGTCACAAGTCAAATAAAATCAACCTGTGGTGGTTGTGCGCAAGTTGATACTTGCGGTAGTGGTCAAATTGCTAAAGCATTACCACAAGCTAAATTGACCTTAACTTTACCTTATGATACTAAGACAACAGGAAAGATATTAAAGCAGGGTGACTGTGTTGTATTAGCTTTACCTGAAAAACATATCTTATCGAGTGCAGGTCAAGTTTACTTATTACCTCTATTTGGCTTAATTACTTTTTCTGCGGTTGGTCAATGGTTGTTAAAACAGCAAATATTACCTCATGAATTATATGCTTTAGGCCTTGGGATTACTGGCGGATATTTAGGTTATAGATTCGCTAAGTATCAGCAAACGCAAGGTAAACAGAGTGAAAATTTACAACCTAAAATAATCGAAGTAATTCCTTCTATAAACCTTAGTAAAAGATGATTTAGGCTGTTACGCCTTGAAACAAAAGATATCTGAACAAAAGATAGCCCCAAGGCAGTAAATTCGTTAAAATCACGTCATTATATTATTTTAACGCCCTTTATTTGACTGCCTTTTATGAAAAATATTCGAAACTTCTCAATTATTGCCCACATCGACCATGGTAAATCAACACTTTCAGATCGTTTAATTCAGCATTGCGGTGGCTTACAAGAGCGTGAAATGGAAGCGCAAGTTCTTGATTCAATGGATATTGAACGAGAACGCGGCATAACAATTAAAGCGCAGAGTGTTACGTTAGATTATAAAGCGAAAGATGGTGAAATTTACCAACTAAACTTTATTGATACGCCCGGACATGTTGATTTTTCTTATGAAGTATCACGTTCATTAGCGTCTTGTGAAGGTGCATTACTTGTTGTTGATGCAGGGCAAGGTGTTGAAGCGCAAACGGTTGCTAACTGTTATACTGCACTGGAAATGGATTTAGAGGTTTTACCAATTTTGAATAAAATTGATTTACCTCAAGCCGATCCAGAACGTGTATGTGAAGAAATTGAACATATCATAGGTATTGACGCTACAGATGCAGTAACTTGTTCAGCTAAAACAGGGGTTGGTATTGAAGGTGTTTTAGAAACTATTGTTAAAAACATTCCTTCTCCTAAAGGCAGTGTCGATGAACCGCTACAAGCGTTAATTGTTGACTCATGGTTTGATAATTATCAAGGCGTTGTTTCACTGGTTCGTGTTATTAATGGTGAAGTTAAAAAAGGCGATAAAATGTTGGTCATGTCTACAGGACAAGTCCATCAAATCGATAAAGTTGGTATATTTACACCTAAACAAACAGATACAGGTGTATTAAGAGCAGGCGAAGTAGGTTTTATTATTGCTGGTATTAAAGAAATTCATGGTGCACCAGTAGGCGATACCATTACGATCAGTAAGAGAGAAACAGCAAAAGCGTTACCTGGCTTTAAAAAAGCACAACCACAAGTTTATGCCGGTATATTCCCAATAAGTTCAGATGATTATGAAAACTTTAGAGATGCGCTGAATAAGCTAAGTTTGAATGATGCTTCATTATTTTTTGAACCAGAAAACTCTTCAGCATTAGGTTTCGGTTTCCGTATTGGCTTTCTCGGTATGTTACATATGGAAATAATTCAAGAGCGTTTAGCCCGTGAATATGATCTAGATTTAATTACTACCGCCCCAACAGTAAACTATGAAATTGTATCAACTAACGGCGATGTTATTTCTATCGATAATCCGGCCGATCTTCCTGCTATTAATAATATAGAAGAGATTAGAGAGCCAATCGTTCAAGCAAATATTTTAGTGCCGCAAGAATACTTAGGTAATGTTATTACACTATGTATCGAAAAACGTGGTGTACAAAAAGATTTAATTTATCACGGAAATCAAGTAGCTGTTACTTATGAACTTCCTATGGCTGAAGTGGTCATGGACTTTTTTGACAAGCTCAAGTCTACGAGTCGTGGGTATGCGTCATTAGATTATAATTTTATTCGTTTTGAAGCAGCAGACATGGTTCGTGTTGATGTGATGATTAACGGTGATCGCGTTGACGCGTTAGCTATGATCACTCACAGAGCAAACTCGGTTGCACGTGGTCGATTACTTGTTGATAAACTTAAAGAATTGATACATCGTCAAATGTTTGATATCGCCATTCAAGCCGCAATTGGTAACAATGTTATAGCTCGAACTACCGTGAAACAACTACGCAAAAACGTTACCGCTAAATGTTATGGTGGTGATATCAGTCGTAAGAAGAAGCTTTTACAAAAGCAAAAAGATGGTAAGAAACGTATGAAGCAAGTGGGTAATGTTGAAGTACCACAAGAAGCGTTTTTAGCTGTTCTTAAGCTTGATAGTTAGTTCAGTCGTTAAGTTAATTCAAAAAGTAGCGATAGCAAAAATATGTTGTCGCTAAACTTATCTAATAGGACTTAGCCTAGTAGGCTTTAATCTAATAGTATTATAAAATAGGAATAACATGGCCGTTTATTTTTCAATTATCTTAGTAATAATTACCGTATTAACAGGGTTTGTTTGGTTTGCAGATAAATTTTACTTAGCACCACAGCGCAAATTAAGAGCAACTGATGCACAAGTTTCAGCGAAAGAGTCTTGTGCTGCTGAGTTAACACCGCAAACACTGGCAAAGTTAACTGAGCCATCACCTTTGGTCGATACTGCGGTACAAATTTTTCCAGTGATTGCTTTTGTCTTGATTTTACGTTCTTTTTTGTATGAACCATTTCAAATACCATCGGGCTCGATGATGCCTACATTGCTTGATGGCGATTTTATTTTAGTAAATAAATTTAATTATGGTTTAAAAGATCCGGTTGTAAGACATAAATTTCTTGAAAACGGCTTACCTGAACATGGTGATGTTATTGTTTTCAAATTCCCAGAAGATCCAAGAATTGATTTTATCAAGCGGGTGATAGGCTTACCTGGTGATAAAATTATTTATCGTAATAAATCACTTTATATTAAACGTGCTTGTCAGGAATCTGATACTAAATGCCCCGAATTTGAACAAATACAGGCTAATCTTGTTGGTCAATATAGCGGACCTGATGCGGAGCCTGGTATGAATCAATTTGAATCAAAAATGTTAAATAAAAGTCATGGAATATTGAATGATGTGCCAACTTTACCTCGAGTTGCACACTATTTCCAACAATCAGGGACTGCAGCTGATGAGTTCTTGGTGCCAGCAAAACAGTACTTTGTTATGGGTGATAACCGTGATAATTCTTTAGATGGACGTTTTTGGGGCTTTGTACCTGAAGAAAACCTTGTAGGTGAAGCTGTTGCAATATGGATGAGTTTTGATTTCGATAGAAGCGCTGACAGTATACTACCTCAATGGTTACCAACAGGTGTCCGTTTTGATCGCATAGGCGCAATTATTTAACATGGTCACTATTTTAACATGGCACAAAGAGTTATATCGTGAATATTAATCCACATAATCTTGCTAGATTAACCAAAAAGCTTGGTTATGAATTTAATGAACCAGCATTGTTAGTACAAGCACTAACTCATCGTAGCGCTAAAGGTGCCCATAATGAAAGACTTGAGTTCTTAGGAGACTCGATCTTAGGTTTTGTTATTGCGGAAGCGCTTTATAATAAGTTCCCAAATCATGACGAGGGTGACCTTACCCGTATGCGTTCTAGTTTAGTTAAAGGAGTTACTTTAGCAGAACTAGCGCGCGACTTTAATTTAGGTGAATGTTTGATACTAGGACCCGGTGAGTTAAAAAGTGGCGGCCATCGTCGTGAATCAATATTAGAAGATGCAATTGAAGCTATTATTGGTGCAGTATATCTAGATTCAGCTATTGACCGCTGCAAAGCTCTTATCTTAACTTGGTTTGATAAACGTCTTACTGTAATTAAACCAGGTAATGAACAAAAAGATCCTAAAACACGTTTACAAGAATTCTTGCAAGGAAGAAAGATTCCTCTTCCTACTTACGAAGTCATTGATACGACAGGACAGTCACATAATCAAGAATTTACTGTCCGCTGTGAAACATCAGTGATAAGTGAAGTGGTTGTGGCTAAAGGTACAAGTCGTCGAAAAGCAGAGCAACAAGCTGCGCAGCAGATACTTGCTTTAATTGAAAGAGAAAGAGAACAAGAGAAAGAAGTGAAAATAAAGCCGTCAAAGCAAGCTAAATTAGTAAACCCCCGACATACTAAAAGTAACCTAAGCAAAAAAAGCAGCCTGAGTAAATAAATTATGCACAACGATACCTCGAATACCTATGCAGGCTTAATTGCTATTGTTGGTCGCCCAAATGTTGGTAAATCAACGTTATTGAATGCCTTGTTAGGTCAAAAAATTAGTATAACTTCTAAAAAACCACAAACGACTCGTCATCGTATTTTAGGAATTCTGACTGAAGAAAATAGACAGGCAGTTTTGGTAGATACTCCAGGTTTACACACAGAAGAAAAACGTGCGATAAACAGATTGATGAACCGTGCTGCAAGTAGCTCAATTGCGGAAGTTGAGTTAATAATGTTTTTAGTTGAAGGAACTCATTGGACAAAAGATGATGAGTTAGTGTTATCTAAAGTTAAGCAAAGTGGTACACCATGTATATTGGTGGTTAATAAAACTGATAATATCCCAGATAAAGATGAGTTATTGCCTCATCTACAAAAATTAGGCGAAATGCATGACTTTAGGGATATTGTGCCTATTTGTGCGACTAAAGGCCATGGCGTTGATACCATCCGCCAGATGTGTCTAACATCTCTGCCTGAAGGTGTCTTCTGGTTCCCAGAAGATCACATTACTGATCGATCTAGTCGTTTTATGGCTTCTGAAATTATTCGTGAGAAGTTAATCCGTTTCACGGGTGATGAGTTACCTTACTCTATCACGGTAGAGATAGAGCAATTTAAGATGGATGATAAGGGTATTATTCATATAAATGCCCTTATATTAGTGGAACGAGATAGCCAAAAACGTATGGTGATTGGCAACAAAGGCGAACGCTTGAAAACTATTGGCCAAGAAGCCAGACGAGATATGGAGAATTTATTTGAGAGTAAAGTCTTCCTTGAAACCTGGGTAAAAGTAAAGTCAGGATGGGCTGATGATGAGCGAGCATTACGTAGCTTAGGTTATGGTGATGATTACTCTAGCTAGTAGGGAACCGGGAAATGATTGAACAAAACGCCTTTGTTTTGCATAGTCGACCGTACCGAGAAAATCAGCAGATAGTTGATTTATTAACAGAACATGATGGCAAGCTGACGGCCTTAGTATATGTTGGGCAATCTAAGCGCTCTATTAAAAAAGGCTTAATTCAGCCTTTTTTACCGCTAAGGTTAACCTTGAAAGGTCAAGGTAATGTTAAGCAGATCACCCAAGTCGATTCAATTGCAAAGTCATATTCATTGCTAAAGCATAGCTTGTTTAGCTCTTTTTATATTAATGAATTACTGATTCGTTTATTAACTGAGCAAATCGCTTGTCAGCAACTATTCTCTCAATATCAAACAACATTAACTGCCTTAGCACAAGGTAAAGAAATTGCTCCGCAATTACGTTTATTTGAACTCGCATTGCTGGAAGAATTAGGACTGTCATTTGACTTTAGTCCCGTATTTGAGCACGATGTTAAATACTTTCATTATATTACCGAGCAAGGCTTTGTTCCTGTGTATGGTACTTCCCCAAAAAATAGCGCCCAATGCTTCGATAAAATCGACTTACAAGCAATTGCTCAACGGGAATCTCTATACCAAAGCTCTTTACCTGAAGATAAAGCGACAGAAAAAGTTAGTCATACTTTTAAGTTATTAATGCGACAGGTTATAAATCAGTTACTTGGCAATAAACCATTAAATAGCCGTAAACTTTTTGCAAATAAAGCATACAGTTGAGTTATTTATAATGTTAGAAAATATTCAATAAAATTAAAAAGAGATTAAAAATGTCTGAATTATTATTAGGTGTAAACGTTGATCATATTGCTACATTGAGACAAGTCCGTGGTACAAATTATCCTGATCCTGTTTATGCTGCAAGTGTTGCAGAACATGCTGGAGCAGATGGTATTACCGTGCATCTACGCGAAGATAGACGTCATATACAAGACCGAGATATTCATGTCTTAAAACAGACTTTACACACACGTATGAACTTTGAAATGGCTGTCACAGAAGAGATGATCGCGATAGCTTGTGATGTGAAACCAGTCTTTTGTTGTTTAGTACCAGAAAAGCGTGAAGAGCTAACAACAGAGGGTGGATTAGATGTTGTTGGGCAATTAGATAAAATAACTCAAGCAACTAAACAGTTAACTGCAGCGGGTATTAAGGTAAGTTTATTTATTGATGCTGATAAAGGTCAAATTGATGCTGCATTTGCTAGTGGTGCGCCTTACATAGAGATTCATACAGGACACTATGCTGACCTGACTTCTGAGGAGGAGCAGGAAATTGAACTTGAGCGTTTAACTATAGGCATTAAGTATGCGCATAGCTTAGGGTTAAAAGTGAATGCGGGTCATGGTTTAAATTATTTCAACGTGAAGCCTATTGCTGCTATTAAAGAGATTATCGAGCTAAATATTGGTCATGCTATAATCGCACGAGCTGTTATTGATGGCTTAGATAAAGCGGTGCGAGATATGAAACAATTGATGTTAGAAGCAAGAGCTTATAACTCCTAATATATAGTTAGATTTAGAACTATTTGAAAATTATTTTTTGACCATTTATTTTATCTTTGCTTAAGTTATAGTCTACACTTTAAGGGATATAGTGCGGAAGGGATTTAGCATAAATTAAGTGAGGATTAATAATGCATACACAGCTGAAACCAATGCTAGAGCGAAGAAAAGAAGCGCCAGAGCAGTCTGTTTGGTGGAATAAATTATCATTAGCGCAAAAGTTTTCGGCTAGTAGCTTGGGGAAATTTGGCTATGAGCTGACCTTTGTTCGTAAAAATAAGGACAGTAATGCAAGTTTAGCCGTACTTCAATGCAGTGGCGGTGTTGCTGTTATTTATCAGGATGGGGATATAGATACTTCACCAAATATTACTATTCGCTAGATATTTGACAATCTATCAATAAGTTACTCTTATGTAATAATCAAATTATTGAATGGAAGGTAAAACATAATTTAACTTAGTTTAAAGATATTAATGATTATTTTCACTCATTTCTTTTAGTGCATCAGGCACAGCAAATAACACCTGCTCTATATGTTCAAAAAACTCTAAAAACTCAGGTTCAAGCTCCTCTAGGTTTAATCCCATCTTCAACTGAGTCTCTAATTGGGTAGTTATCTTGGCAAGATTTGGGGCGCCAGTATAACAACAGGCTCCGTTGAGTTTATGGACTAAACGTTTAAGCAACACTATATCCTGAGCTTTTATTGCTTCGCTAATGCTTTGTTGCATTTCGGGTAAGCTCTCTACTAACCCTAGGAACATTTCTTTGGCTAAATCTACTTTATTAGCACTACGCTTAAGTGCTAGGGGCCAATCAATTACTTTTGAACGCTGTTCTGTCTGATCAATCGAGTTACTTGATATTAGCGGCACTATAGGGGCTATTAGATGATTAAAATCACAGTATTCATAAATAATATGGCGTAACATAGTTTCATCTATTGGTTTTGTCATATAGGCATTAAAGCCTTTCTGATACATCTTCTCTCTTTCACCACTTAATGCATGTGCTGTAACAGCTATGATTGGAGTCTTATTGTTATTATTATCTAAGAGCTTTATTTCTTTTAGAGCACTAATACCATCCATAATTGGCATTTGAATATCCATAAAAATTAAAGAAAATGTTTCTACTTTACAAAGCTCAATAGCGACTAAACCATTATCGGCTACCACTACTTCCGCCACTTGCTCTAGCAGTAATGCTTTAATTAATTTTAAGTTGGCCTCATTATCATCAACAGCTAATACTTTTATTGGCAATATATTACCAATAGGTGCATTGAGCGTGAGTCGTTCTAACTTCGCTTCTATAGCGGGCTGTAACACTCGACTTAAAGCACTTGGTGTTAGAGGCTTACTTAAACAACTAACAGCACCACAGGCAATGAGAGCCTCTTGTAAACTTGGTGAATTATTATTTAAAGCTAAGTGAATACTGCTAGTGATTGGCATTAACAACGCTATGGTTTTTTTTAGGTCACTCAATGCCGTTGCTGTTTGGTTGTGGCCAATAAGTGCATAGTCAAACCCCTGTTTAGCTTGACTACTGTGGCTGAGTATTTGTGATAGTTGATGTCTGTTTATTACAGTGGTAACTCGCATTTTCCAGTACTTTAATATCTTTTTAGTTGCTTCGCGACTGTGATCATTTTCTTCAAAGTAAAGTATAGTTTTATTCGCTAAGTGCTGATTATCTAATTCCAACATTAACGGCATAGCATTAATTTCACATTGAAAGGTAAACCAAAAACTAGAGCCAGTATTTTTTTCACTGGTAAAGCCTATATCGCCAGTCATTTCTTGCGCTAATCGCTGGCAAATTACTAACCCTAGACCGGTACCACCATATAGACGCGTAATACTCTGGTCTGCTTGAGTGAAAGCATCAAATATAGTTTTTTGCTGGTCGGAAGTCATACCAATACCAGTATCGTTAACCGTAATTTTTAATTTTATATTTTTCTGTTTTACTTCTTCACTTGTTATATCGACAGTAACACAGCCTTTTGGGGTGAATTTTATCGCATTACTGATCAAGTTGGTGACTATTTGCTTAATTCTCATCGTATCTCCGACAAGTGAATCTGGTAATTCTTGTGGGATATTTATAGATAATTCAATATTTTTCTTATGGGCAGTAGGTGCTAATAACGTTAGGGTTTCTTCAATAGATTCCCTTAACGAAAAAGGAATGTTTTCAATGATCATTTTACCTGCATCGAGTTTAGAAAAATCAAGAATATCATTAATTATTGTTAATAAATTATTTGCGGAGCGATCAATGGTCTGTAAATAATCACGTTGGTTTTCAGTGAGTGGTGTTTTCAGTACCTGTCGGGTAAAGCCTATGACGCCATTGAGTGGTGTACGCAACTCATGACTCATATTGGCTAAAAATTCTGACTTTACTTTATTCGCTTCTTGAGATTTACGTTTAGAGATACTCAATTCGACGTTTTGAATTTCAAATTGTTCTAAACTTTCCCGTAAATCTATGGTGGCTTGATCTATACTGGCATTCATTTCATTTTGGTAACTGTCGAGTGATTGCGCCATGGCATTAATACCATTTTTTAAAAAATTAAGTTCACCAATGAGTTGACCACTGACTCTACTTTCTAGTTTTCCTTCTCTGATACGCTCAATTGCTTGTACCATAGAATTAATAGGCTTAGTTACTTTTTTAATAAGCCTAATTGCAAAAATAGCGCTAAGTAAAGAACCAAATAAAGCAAAGGAAAAAGCAATTATAAATTGGCTTTGTTGTTGAAAGTTGAGTTGACTCTTATCAATTTGCATCGCTATGTAGCCAATAGTTACGGGTTTTAAATTATTAGAAGCCAGGTTATATTGTACACTAGTAGTTACTGAGGGATTTTTATTAGCTTGATAGTTATAGTTTTCATCAATAATCGGCGTTCTAAAAATTATATAATCAGATAAGGATTGGATGGTAGTATGGTTTGATAACTCTGTTCCCGCTTTTAGCCGCATTAGATTAGTATCACCACGATAAGCACTAGTCACAAAAACTTGATTATCTTCAGTAAAAACCACGATATTTTTAACAATACTTGATTGATTACGGTGAGTGAAACTGATTAGTTGACGAAGTTTATCTCTGTTCTTACTCTTTAATAGGTCTTTACTGGCAATTGAAATAGGTTCAATGATGCTTTTAGCGCGTTGTTCAAGGAAGTCATTTAGTTCAACTGAGCGGCTATAAGAAAAATAACTGGCTAAACCAAAGCCGATTAGGGTAGTTGGGATGATAGTGAGTATGATAACCCAGTCTTTCAGGCTTATTTTATGCATTTTTTTATTGAACTTTTCTAATAAATTTAGGGTAAAATACCGACTGAAATAATTAGCTATCTAATCGATTATCCAACTTAACATAAATAGTCTCATAAGCGGCTATAAATTGGTCCTATTGGTATAAGCTTTTTAAAACGTAAATAAGTGTAATTAAAGTTAGCGTAAATTCTAGGGTAAAAATGGCAAATTATTTTAAAGCTGTAGTAAAACCACAAGCGTCAAATCAGCGATTGACCGTGACTGTTGATAAACTTGATATAAACGGCGTAGGTGTTGCCCGTTGGCAAAATAAACCAGTATTTATATCAGGAGCTTTACCTGATGAATTGGTTGAGGTGAAGATTATCGAGCAAAAGAATAAATATGCTCGTGCAAAACTTATCTCTATTAGCAACCCGAATGATAGTCGTGTTACACCTCAATGTCAGCACTTTGGACTTTGTGGCGGCTGTGACCTGCAAATGTTTGATATGGCCGCGCAACTCGATTTTAAGCAAAGTAAAGTTAGTGAACTTTTCTCACGTTGCTTTAGTGATCAAAATGTAGTTAAAAACTTAGCGGAAAAAGACCTGCCTTGGCACGTAGCAATAAAAAGTAGTCCTTGGCACTATCGCCGTAAAGCGCGTATAGGCGTACAATTTGACAAAAAATCTCAAGCAACTATTGGTTTTAGACAAAAAT
The DNA here is from genome assembly GCA_913049915.1 of uncultured Colwellia sp. Classification (GTDB taxonomy): domain Bacteria; phylum Pseudomonadota; class Gammaproteobacteria; order Enterobacterales; family Alteromonadaceae; genus Colwellia. The sequence continues at coordinate 1,150 of CAJWZC010000069.1, read as the reverse complement.
CGACCAACCAGTTAGCCGCAATAAAGTCATGTCATGTTTTAGTGGAACCCCTTAACGCTATCTTTCCATTACTAAAAAAGCTATTAGTAGAACTTACAGTAAAATCAGCTATTGGCCATATAGAAGTAATACAAGCCGATGTTATTGATAGTCATTCGACAAATAAAAGTCAAAAAGATAATCAAGTTGTGCTCGTTGTTCGTCAATTAAAGACAATGAATGTAACTGACATTAAACTTTGGCAATCATATGCTCAGAAAAATGACTGGCACGTCATTATTGATGATGGTAATAAACAGGAGGCGCTTGATAGTCTTAAGGACATTAGTTCCCTTGTACTTTCCTATAAATTAGTCGATAACAGTAAAATTCATTTTTCGAGTAGTGATTTTATTCAAATTAACTCTGAGGTTAATAATGCCATGATTAGCCAAGCTTTAGCTTGGTTAAATGTTTTACCTAGCGATAATGTCTTGGACTTGTTTTGTGGTCTAGGCAACTTTAGTTTAGCAATAGCAAAACACGCAAAACGTGTTGTTGGTGTTGAGGGGGTGCAAGTGATGGTTGATAAAGCTACTCATAACGCCAAGATGAACGGCTTCGATAATTGCCAATTCTACCAGGAAGATTTGAATAGTCATTGGCTATTAGCATCATGGGCTAAAACACAGATTTTTGATAAAGTTTTACTTGATCCAGCAAGAGCAGGCGCAGAAGAAGCGGTGAATCAAATTGCTGAATTGAAAATACCGAGTATCTTATATGTCAGTTGTGATCCAGCTACCTTAGCAAGAGATAGTGCAATACTGGTGTCTAAGGGCTACAAGCTTGATAAAATATCACTTATGGATATGTTTGCACAAACTAAGCATGTTGAGACTATGGTACTGTTTATTCGATAATATGTATCATAAAATATCCGTCAGCATTTATAGATTACATTAAGCAGCTTTCAAAGATAAAGGGATACCTATGGTTTCCGTACGTAAATCACATCAGATCACAGTGCAAAGTTTTGAGCAATGGTTAACCGGTTTAGCGTTAACCGATGTTAAAGCCGATGCTTTGTCAGCTCTATGGTTACAAGTTTCTAACTGTTATCAGCATAAAGAGGCAGAAAAGCTCGAATTACTTAACAAAAGTATGGAAA
>CAJWZC010000068.1 GCA_913049915.1 uncultured Colwellia sp. | reverse complement strand
CATGATTTCACAATACAACTCTCTTAATTTCAACTTAGGCGAAACTGTCGATATGATCCGCGAACAGGTAAATGCCTTTTCTCGAGATGAAATAGCCCCACGTGCAGCGCAAATTGACATTGATAATGAATTTCCAAAAGATTTATGGCGTAAGTTTGGTGACATGGGTTTATTAGGTATGACCGTTGATGAGCAGTATGGTGGTTCTGAACTTGGTTATTTAGAACATATTGTTGCTATGCAAGAAATTAGTAGAGCTTCTGCTTCTGTAGGTTTAAGTTACGGCGCTATGTCGAACTTATGTTTAAACCAGTTAAGTAAAAATGGTTCTCATGAGCAAAAGCTCAAGTACTTACCAAAACTTTGTACGGGTGAACATGTTGGTGCACTTGCTATGAGTGAGCCAAATGCAGGTAGTGATGTAGTAAGTATGAAACTTCGCGCTGATAAAAAAGGTGATAAGTACATTCTTAACGGTAATAAAATGTGGATCACCAATGGTCCAGATGCCGATGTTTTTGTTATTTATGCTAAAACAGACACCAGCGCAGGTTCAAAAGGTATTACAGCTTTTATTGTTGAACGTGATTACCCTGGCTTTTCTCGCCATCAGAAATTAGACAAATTAGGTATGCGTGGTTCAAATACCTGTGAGTTAGTTTTTCAAGATTGTGAAGTTCCAGTAGAAAATATTTTAGGTACTGAAGGCAAAGGCGTTCGCGTATTAATGTCTGGTTTAGACTACGAACGCGTCGTTTTATCCGGTGGCTCTTTAGGTATTATGGATGCTTGTATGGATTTAGTTGTACCTTATATCCATGACAGAAAACAGTTTGGCCAATCGATTGGTGAGTTCCAATTAGTACAAGGTAAAGTTGCTGATATGTATACACAAATGAATGCAGCAAAATCTTATGCTTATATGGTAGCTCAGGCTTGTGACCGTGGTGAAACTACACGTAAAGATTCAGCAGCGGTAATTTTATATGCTGCTGAATTAGCAACAAAAATGGCACTTGATACCATTCAATTACTTGGTGGTAATGGTTATATCAATGAATTTCCTGCGGGACGTTTATTACGTGATGCAAAATTATATGAGATTGGTGCTGGTACTTCCGAGATCCGTAGAATGTTAATTGGTCGTGAGTTGTTTAACGAATCTAAGTAGCGAGCCATTTTATTGTTATATAGTGCAATAAGATCGCCAAGAGTACTCATTGACTAGCGTCAACTCCGTGCTCTTTCCTTTTTGTTGTACCATTTAACTTAAAGCTGAACCACTACATTTATTATTTAAATAAAAGATATTAAACGCAAAACATAGAGTTAGAATTGAACCAGTAAGTGTTTAATTTACAGCGATTTGATGCAAGTACAAGGCAAAAAAGCGGAGTTGACGTTAGTCAATGAGCACTTTTCAACGCAGTAATTGGGTTAAACCGCAATAAAATAAACAATTACTAACAAATAAAAGGCACTACCGTGGCAAAAATAATATCAAAAATAAACACCCGCAGCCAAGACTTTTTAGACAATGCTACTCATATGCAAGTTCAAATTGATGACTTGCGTGACAAGCTCGCAGAAGTAAAACAGGGTGGCGGCGAGCGTAGTCGTCAACGCCATTTAGACCGTGGTAAGTTATTGCCACGTGACCGAGTTAATGCCCTACTCGATACTAGCTCAGCTTTTCTCGAGTTTTCACAGTTAGCAGCTTATAAAGTCTATGATGATAACGTACCTTGCGCCGGTATTATTACTGGTATTGGTCGAGTTTCAGGGCAAGAGTGTGTCATTGTGATTAATGATGCAACGGTAAAAGGTGGTACTTACTATCCACTAACAGTAAAGAAACACCTTAGAGCTCAGGCAATAGCACAAGAAAATAACTTACCTTGTATCTACCTTGTAGATTCAGGTGGCGCTAATTTACCTAACCAAGATGATGTTTTCCCCGATAAAGAGCATTTTGGTCGTATTTTCTTCAACCAAGCTAATATGTCTGCTAATAACATTCCTCAAATAGCTGTGGTTATGGGCTCTTGTACTGCTGGAGGTGCTTATGTACCAGCGATGGCTGATGAGTCTATCATTGTTAAAGAACAAGGTACTATATTTTTAGCAGGCCCCCCCCTAGTAAAAGCTGCCACTGGTGAAGTAGTTAGTGCTGAAGATTTAGGTGGCGCAGAGGTACATTGTCGTACTTCAGGAGTTACCGACCATTACGCACAAAACGATCATCATGCGCTAGAAATAGCACGCTCTGCTGTAACAAATTTAAATCGAGTAAAACCGGTATCAATAGATTTCCAGCAAGTTGTTGAACCCAGATATCCGAGTGAAGAAATTTATGGCATTATTCCTAAAGATACCCGTCAACCTTACGACATTCGTGAAGTTATTGCTCGTATAGTTGATGGCAGTAATTTTGATGAATTTAAAGCACTTTATGGTAATACCTTAGTTTGCGGCTTTGCAAAAATATTTGGCTACCCAGTTGGTATCGTCGCTAATAATGGTGTGCTATTTGGAGAGTCAGCAGAAAAAGGCGCTCATTTTATTCAACTCTGTGCTCAACGTAAAATCCCCTTAGTGTTTTTGCAAAACATTACCGGCTTTATGGTAGGAAAACAATATGAGTCAGGTGGTATCGCCAAACATGGCGCCAAAATGGTAACAGCTGTTGCTACCGCACAAGTACCTAAATTTACCATATTAATTGGTGGCAGCTTCGGCGCTGGAAATTACGGTATGTGTGGCCGAGCCTATGACCCGCGTTTCTTATTTATGTGGCCAAATGCCAGAATATCAGTCATGGGTGGAGAGCAAGCAGCTGGCGTTATGGCGCAAGTGACCCGTGATAAAAAAGAGAAGTTAGGGGAAAGCTGGAGTGATGAGCAAGAGCAAGCATTCAAAAAGCCTATTATTGAAGACTATGAACACCAAGGCCACCCTTATTATGCTTCAGCCCGTTTATGGGATGACGGTATTATAGATCCCGCTGACACTCGCCAAGTTTTAGGCCTAGCGATATCTGCGTCATTAAATAAACCCATTGAAGACACTAAGTTTGGTATTTTCAGAATGTAACGTGCCCTGTCTTAGTTAAAAACTAGGTTAATCGTTGAGATAAATAGTCTAGGTACTATTTATCTCTAGTTACTACAAGTGCTAAACGTAAAGGAATTAGTATGTCGATTGATACATCAATTTCAACTTCAGTTTCAGTTTCAACGTCAAAAAAAGTGCTTTATACAATAAGCAATAATGGCGTCGCTACTGTTACTTTTAATAATGCTGATAAACATAACGCTTTCGATGACGTTATCATCAAAACTCTAACTGATATTTTTAATGATATTGCTAAGCGTGACGATATTAAAGTCATGGTATTAGCAGCTAACGGAAAAAGTTTTAGCGCCGGTGCTGATTTAGGCTGGATGAAACGTATGGCGAGTTATTCTTATGAAGATAACCTCAAAGACGCTAATGCCTTAGCACAAATGCTAAAAGCATTAAATTTCCTACCACAAGCAACTATTGCTAAGATCCAAGGTGCTGCTTTTGGTGGTGCTGTTGGATTAGCTAGCTGTTGCGATATAGTTATCGCCAGTAATAAAGCGAGTTTTTGCTTAAGCGAAGTTAAATTAGGACTTATCCCTGCAACGATTAGCCCTTATGTCGTTAATGCCATTGGCTTAAAAGCTTCAAGACGTTATTTTCAAACGGCTGAGCGTTTCTTTAGCGATAAAGCAATGCAACTAGGTTTAGTTGATGAAGTTGTCGAGGCTGATGATTTAACACCCGCGGTAGATAAGATGATTACCACACTGCTTAGTAATAGCCCTGAAGCAATGAGACAAGCTAAACAACTTGCTTTTGATGTGGCTTATCAAGACATCAATGAACAACTACTTAACGATACCAGTGCACGTATTGCCATTATTCGAGTATCGAATGAAGGTCAAGAAGGCCTCAGCGCTTTTTTTGAGAAACGTAGTCCAAGCTGGCAAAAGAATACTAATAAATTGCCATTAAAAGCCAAGAGCGAAGGATAAATAAATGTTTAGTAAAATATTAATTGCTAACCGTGGTGAAATTGCTTGCCGTATAATAAAAACAGCCAAGAAAATGGGTATCTTAACGGTTGCTGTCTATTCAGACGCTGACAAAGATGCCCTGCATGTTCATATGGCTGATGAGGCTATTTATCTTGGTGCTTCTCCCTCTCGTGAAAGTTACCTTGTTACTGATAAAGTGATTGCTGCTGCCAAGAAAACTGGCGCACAAGCTATTCATCCTGGTTATGGGTTTTTATCCGAAAATGCTGCTTTTTGTCGTGCGTGCCAACAAGAAGGTATTACCTTTATTGGTCCTCCTGTTGAAGCTATTGAAGCGATGGGTTCAAAGTCTGCTGCGAAGACCATTATGGAAAAGGCCAATGTGCCATTAGTTCCTGGTTATCATGGTGATGATCAGTCACGCGATATTATCAAAAAAGCTGCTAACGACATGGGCTACCCGGTGCTATTAAAAGCGACTGCGGGTGGTGGCGGTAAAGGTATGCGTCAAGTTTGGAGTGAAGGTGAATTCGATGAGGGTTTAACCGCAGCAAAACGTGAAGCGATGTCATCATTTGGTGATGACACCATGTTGGTTGAAAAATATTTAATGCAGCCTCGTCATGTTGAAATCCAAGTATTTTGTGATAATCATCAAAATGCTGTGTATTTATTTGAACGTGATTGCTCAGTACAACGTCGCCATCAAAAAGTGATTGAAGAAGCTCCTGCCTTTAATATGAGTGAATTTCTGCGCAGTAAAATGGGTGAGTCAGCAATAAAATCGGCACAAGCCATTGGCTATCAAGGTGCTGGCACAGTTGAGTTTTTACTTGATGTTGACGGCTCATTTTACTTTATGGAAATGAACACCCGCTTGCAAGTAGAGCACCCTGTTACCGAAATGATTTCAGGACAAGATTTAGTCGAGTGGCAATTACGTGTTGCTGCAGGTGAAAAACTACCTAAATCACAGCAAGAATTAACAATCAATGGTCATGCGTTTGAAGCAAGAATATATGCTGAAGATCCAAGTAATGGTTTTTTACCAGCTACTGGGCAATTAAATTTATTAAAAACGCCATTAGAAAGTAAACATGTACGTATCGATACTGGCGTTCGTCAAGGTGATGAAGTCAGTATTTTTTATGACCCGATGATCGCCAAACTCATTGTATGGGATGAAAGTAGAGAAAAAGCCTTACAACGATTAGCAAAAGCTTTACGTGAATACCGTATTGATGGTGTTACCACAAATATCGAATTTTTATATAACTTAGCGACTACCGATGCCTTTATCAATGCAAATATAGATACCGGTTTCATTGAAAAAAATCACGACGCTATTTTTCATCAAGCAGACGAAAAGCAAAATAAAGAATTATTAACGAAGCAATTACCTATTGTCGCATTATATCTAGTGCTTTCGTTAGAAAAGAAAACTAAAACGTTAGCGGCATTGAGCAATGATCCGCACTCACCTTGGCATATAACAAACGCTTGGCGATTAAATGAAGCACATAATCACACGCTCAACTTAGCTTATAATGACATTAAATACGCCATTAACATTGAGCAAAAGCGTCAAGCCAGCGCTAGCTATTATATAATCACCAGTATTAGTCAATGTGGAAAAACGTACACGGTTGATTGTCAGGGGGAGATAGCCGGTGAACAGATTACTGTTACTATTAATGGTCATCGTAGCCAAAGTATTGTTGCACATACTGATGACAGCATAAGCCTATATCAAGAGTATGGTGTTTTTAACTTTAGCCAAGTTCACCCTGATCATGGTCAAAATCAAGATGATGATAATCATGGTGGTTTAACTGCGCCAATGAATGGCACTGTAGTTAATGTGCTAGTAACGTCAGATGAACAAGTTAAAAAAGATCAGCCACTGGTCATTATGGAAGCAATGAAAATGGAACATACCATTAAAGCGCCAAGTGACGGAATTATAAATGAAATATTCTTTAGTACTGGCGATATGGTTGATGGTGGCGCAGCGCTATTATCATTTTCTATACACGCTCCAAAAGAAAGTACTGAGGATAAATAATGGCTAATCATCTCCTACAAAATCTTCCTAAAAAAGTTAAGATCGTCGAAGTGGGTCCAAGAGACGGCTTACAAAATGAGGCGCTCATTAATGATAAGGTTATCAGTGCTGCAGATAAAGTAGCATTAATTGAACAATTAGCTGATGCTGGTGTGAGTTATATTGAGAGCGGCAGTTTTGTTTCACCTAAGTGGGTGCCGCAAATGGCAACCTCTACCGAAGTGTTTGAAACAATAAAACGCGATAAAAATGTTACTTACGCGGCTTTAACACCAAATATGAAGGGCTATGAAGCGGCGGTAGCAGCTAATGCCGATGAAGTTGCCATCTTTGCTGCAGCTTCTGAAAGTTTCAGCCAAAAAAATATAAATTGCTCTATAGAAGAAAGTATTGAGCGATTTGTACCTATCATAGCGGATGCTAAAAAACGTAACATTAGAGTTCGTGGTTATGTTTCTTGTGTAATCGGCTGTCCTTATGAAGGTGATATTGATCCAGAAAAAGTAGCATTGGTTGCTGAAAAATTACTCGCTAAGGGGTGTTATGAAATATCCCTTGGCGACACCATTGGTGTTGGTACAGCTGCTAGCGTAACTAAGATGTTACAGGCGGTTAGCGCCCGCGTACCAAGCGATCAACTAGCCGTTCACTTTCATGATACCTACGGACAAGCGTTAACGAATATTTACGCCGCGCTACAATTAGGTATTTCAGTTATCGATAGTGCTATTGCAGGCTTAGGCGGCTGTCCTTATGCTAAGGGTGCATCAGGCAACGTAGCCACAGAAGATGTTGTTTACCTGCTGAATGGCCTTGGTATTACAACAAATATCGATTTCGATAAATTATTACAAGCAGGTTGGTTTATCAGTGATAAGTTAGGCAAACCGCCAATCTCTAAAGTATCGACCGCTTACCTTGCCCAACGAACTTAGTCCAACAGCAATAATAATTGATAACTTTTAATATAGAACTAAAGAGTAGGAGATCAAAATGGCAGGATTTGACAAAGTAGTATCAAGCTATGAAGAAGCCATGGCTGGACTTACCGATAACATGACAGTAATTGCTGGTGGCTTTGGTTTATGTGGCATTCCAGAAAATTTGATTGCTGAAATAAAGCGTAAAAGGACTACAGATCTAACGTTAGTATCAAATAACTGTGGCGTTGATGACTTTGGTTTAGGCGTGTTATTACCTAACCGTCAAATTAAAAAAATTATCGCATCTTATGTCGGCGAAAATGCTGAATTTGAACGTCAAATGATGGCTGGAGAGTTAGAGGTTGAACTAACCCCGCAAGGTACACTCGCAGAAAAAATGCGCGCTGGTGGTGCTGGTATTCCAGCGTTCTTTACTGCAACAGGTGTTGGTACGCCAGTAGCGATAGGTAAAGAAGAACGAACATTTAATGGTCGAGATTATATTTTAGAAGAAGCTATTGTTGGTGATTTTTCTATAGTCAAAGCTTGGAAGGCCGATAGATACGGCAATCTAGTCTTTAGAAAAACAGCGCGTAACTTTAATCCTTTAGCCGCGACGGCAGGTAAAATTACCGTTGTTGAAGTTGAAAAGATAGTTGAAGTGGGGGAGTTAGACCCAGATCAAATTCATACGCCAGGCATTTATGTTAACCGCGTAATTCAGGGCACTTTCGAAAAGCGTATTGAACAACGTACTACACGATCTTCAGCCCAGCTCAAAGAAAAAGGCGAATAACCATGGCTTTATCAAGAGACCAAATAGCCCAGCGTGTTGCTCAAGAGCTAAAAGATGGCTATTACGTTAATTTAGGTATAGGTATCCCTACCCTTGTTGCAAACTATGTTCCGCAAGACATTGAAGTAATGTTACAATCAGAAAATGGCTTACTTGGCATGGGCCAGTTCCCAACTGAAGATGAAATTGACGCTGATCTAATCAACGCTGGCAAACAAACTGTTACCATGGCAAATGGTGCTTCTATTTTTGATTCTGCTGAGTCTTTTGCCATGATACGTGGTGGTCATGTAGATTTAACCGTACTAGGCGCTTTTGAGGTAGACGTTAATGGCAATATTGCTTCATATATGATTCCAGGTAAATTAATCAAGGGTATGGGCGGCGCAATGGATTTAGTCGCTGGCGCTGATAACATTATTGTGACCATGACACATGCCTCTAAACATGGCATATCAAAGTTACTAAGTAACTGTTCCTTACCTTTGACAGGCAAAGGTTGCATCAAGAAAGTGCTCACTGATTTAGCTTTTATTGAAATTAAAGCAGGTAAGTTTCATTTACTTGAACGCGCGCCTGGCGTCTCAGTAGAAGAAATAATTAAGTTAACTGCAGGTGAGCTTGTTGTAAACGGCGAAATACCCGAAATGAAATTATAATTATGTAGACAAATAATCCGACTGCCTTTACTTTGTAAAACTAACAAAAGCAGCGATTTTTCAGATAATAAAGGTGACCTTGTTCAGATGGTTACCTTATTATTTACAAGTCAAATATAGCTATAAACCTCCCTGTATTACTTCCATCACTAATTACTATATAAGTAATTACCTTGCAGTTGGGTAGTAAGAAATATTATAAAGCTCTCGAGAACACTTTCACCACTAATTACTATATAGCCCATTAAACTTGCACTTTGGTAATAATTACGTGATACTTATTAGTGACAAAGAAAAGGCAAAACACGCGAAAACGTGTGACGCAAAACCACCGGTCTAAGGATTAAGTTAATATATTTAACTTAATCTATGACAGCGGAGTAACCTAGTTAACAGGTACATCCCGTGGTTTTTTCTTTTATTAACTCAATTATTAAGGTTTATAAAATGAAAAAATTATTAATAGCTTCAACCATCACTTTTTTAATATTAACGTCTGCTGTAACGACACCAAAGGCACAAGCTGCTGACATTGCGACAAGTATATGTCAGTACGTGGCATCCGATGACAAGAAACGCATGCGTTCTTTTTTAAAGACGAATAAACTTAAAATTCGTCGTATCTTCAAAGGTATTCAGTGTAATGGTAAAAACTTATTAGAGTTTGCATCGACTTCTGGCTCAGTAGAAACAGGTTCTTTGATGATTTCAAAATTACCAAAAAAAGTTGTTTCAGCTAACCTAGTATTCCTTCAAACTGGATCGCAACCATTGATAGACGCTGCCAACGCTCGCGTTAGTAGTTAAGATTATTTTTAAGTAGACGTTAATACTTTTTAGCAATAAAAAAGGATGAGTAAAAGCTATACTATTTAATAATTCTATGTCATTTTAAAAAGCCTGCTTCTGCTGGCTTTTTTTTGCCTTCAAATACTGGCTATCCCCTATAATAATCCTAGCGAAGTAAATAAAAAGCACTTACACTTAATATTAACCAAATACCTTTATTGATATAACTCATTGAAGTTTATTATAAATCGATATTTTTCATACACTGTCCAAGCCATTAAAAAATATAATAATAATTATCTATGACACTAAAGAGAAATTACCTTAATAGTAAAAATGCACTTGTACTAACTGGAGGTGGCGCTAGAGCTGCTTATCAAGTTGGCGTTTTGTCTGCCATTGCAAAATTTATCCCTCGAAATCATGGTATTCCTTTTCCAATTCTTTCAGGAACTTCCGCAGGAGCGATTAATACCACGTCATTAGCATGTTACGCATCATGTTTTCATTTAGGTATTAAAAAGCTGGAATGGGCTTGGAATAATTTTAATATATCTAGTATCTATCATAGTGACTCAATCAATGTCTTTAGTCATATAAGCCAAGGTATGTTAGCTAGCTTTCAAGCTGATTATGCAAATAAATATCCACGTAGTTTACTCAATAATGCTCCTCTTAGATCGCTACTCAACCAGATACTCGACTTTAACCGTATTGATAATAATATAGCACGTGGCTACTTATCAGCCGTAGCAATTACCGCATCAAGTTATAGTAATGGGGATTCAATTAGCTTCTTTCAGTCTGGTAATAATGATCGACCTTGGTCACGTATAAAAAGACGTGGTGAGTTGTGCCAGTTAAATACTGAGCACTTGATGGCTTCAGCGGCAATTCCAATGGTTTTTCCTTCAGTAAAAATTAAAAACCAACATTTTGGTGATGGCTCTGTTCATCAATTATCTCCTTTAAGTCCAGCAATTCACTTAGGGGCAAAGAAAATATTCGTGATTGGTGTAGATCAACCAAAAGAGCCTATTCATGCAAAAGAAAACACTCCACATCCACCAAGTTCGGCAACTATAGCAGGTCATCTACTTGATTCCATTTTTGCTGATACCATGCACAGTGATCTAGAGCGTATGGCGCGTATTAATGACACCCTTAAATTAATATCAGCTAAAAATAGAAAGGAAAATGAAGGATTGCAGCATATAGAGAGTTTTGTAATTAACCCTAGCCATGATTTTAATGCTATTGCTGCTCAATATTATTATGACTTGCCTTTACCCATTCGTTTGCTTTTACGCAGTGTTGGCATAGGTAACGACTCTGAATCAAGTATTGTCAGTTATTTATTGTTTGAGAAAAATTTTTGTAGTGAACTTATAAAGCTAGGCTTCGCTGATGCAATGGAAAAAGAACAAGCGATTAGAACCTTTCTGGAAATTTAATCATCATATTCCCAGAGTAAAACCTAGTTATTCTCTAGGTAGAAAAAATTTGCAAAGATAATGTCACAGTTAAAATATGATTAACTTAAAAAAATCACTTAATTATCTTATCAACAGCTTATACCAAATGGGTTAAATACCTTCTTGCAAATAACGCTCTACGCGTTCTACTCTTCTTGGCTTACCTCTGACAACTAAGGTATCTTGATTTTTTAATAAGGTATTTAAATCGGGAGACTCTGTTTCCATATCGTCACGATGTAAAGCAACAATATGAACACGGCGCGACTCTAACGTCAAAGAAGCTAATGTTTTACCGCAGGCAAAAGAGTTGTTGTTAATAAGAATAGCATGGGCGAATTCAATTCGGTCAATCGCTTCAGAGCTCATATCAGTTTGCTCACCCTGAAAAAATCCATGAAGGTGATTATAGTGATTTTTACGCTCTTTTTGTACTCGGCGCATAATTCGAGAAAATGGTACACCAGATAACGACAACACTTGTGAGACTAACATCAAACTACCTTCTAAGCTTTCTGGTACAACCTCATTAGCTCCCGCAGCTTGTAAAGCATTTAATTGGTCATCATTACGTGTTCTGACTAAAATAGGAACGTCTCCATTCATACTTCTAACTTTTTGAATCACCTCTAGTGATTGTTTGTCATCACCAAAAGCAATAACAACTAACTTAGCTTTAGATAAATGAGCAGCATTAAGCACCTCAGTTTGACGAGATGAGCCAAAGAGTACATTCTCTCCTGCTTCTCTCGCTTTTTGGGTACGAAGTGGATCGACGTCAATGGCAACAAAATCAATTACGTCTTGTTTTAAGAAGCGACTAACTGTTTGACCCACTCGACCAAAACCACAAATTATCACATGGTTTTCTAAGGTGTTATTTTCAGGTAATTGAGATAAATCTAGGGAATCAGGTGTTTTTTCTTGACTCAAAAAGAGTGCCCAAGATCTGGCGTTATTCATCATATATGGTGTAATGGCCATACTAATAACCCCTGCACCAAGTAGCATAGAAGATATATCAAGTGGCAAGACTTGAGTCTGACTTGCTAGTGCAATTAATACAAAACCAAACTCTCCCATTTGTGCCAACATAAGCCCTGAAGCCCAAGCATCTTTACTCGATTCGCCAGCTTTAACGGCTAGAGTTTTAATGATTAATACTTTGATTACCATAAAACAAATCATCATACCTAATAAACTAAATGGAGAGGTAATAAGTAAACCTACATCGAGCTTCATACCTACAGTGATGAAGAATAATCCTAATAAAATATCACGATATGGTCTAATATCGGCTTCAAGCTGATGTTTATATTCACTTTCGCTTAACATCATGCCTGCAAGAAAAGCACCTAGCGCCATCGATAATCCGAACCATTGTGTGAAAGCAGCAGCTAACAAAGTTACCAGTAATGTGGTTAAGACAAACAGTTCATCAGTGCGGACTTGCGCAATAATATTAAAGATTTTCGGTAATAACCATTTACCTACAAATAATAATAATGCGACAACTACAATACCTTTGACCATGGCAAGCGTTAACGCCCAAACCATCGAAGTTTGACTATCAAGTGCCAGCATAGGGATAATAATTAACAAAGGGACAACAGCGACATCTTGGAAAAGTAAAATAGCGACAGAAAGTTGTCCTGACTTCCGTTTCATTGCGCCACTTTCACTTAATTGCCTAATAACAATGGCCGTTGAAGAAAGCGCTAATATACTTCCGACAACAAACGCAGCAGGAATACTTAAACCAAAGAATAATCCAGCTATCATAAAAACAAGTAGTGATATACCTACTTGTAAACTACCTACCGAGATAACTAAGTGACGCATAGCCATTAATCGTGGCAATGAGAATTCTAGCCCGAGGGTAAAAAGTAAAAAAACAATACCTAGCTCGGCAAAGTGATCATAATCGACTTGCTCATGAGCGAGATTTAGACCATGTTGACCAACGATCACCCCTGCCACTAAATAAGCCAGTATTGCCGGTAATTTAATTCGACGAAACAGCCATACCACAACAACGGCACAGGTTAATATCGCAAGAATTTCAAAATATCCGCTCACAAAATTTCCTTTTTACTTTATTTTACTGTGTTTTACTTTGCTAATATTAGAAGTTGGCAATAATTTCTACAAGAGAGAGGTTATTTGCCAAGCGGCAAAATATTGCCGCCAAAGTAATGACTTAAGACTAAATAATATAGTCTTAGCTTTAGTTTACCTAGCCTTAAAGTATTTTAACAACAAAAAACTATATTTCAATCAGTTAACATATTTAAGTCAATTAACACATTGACAATAACCCGATAATAAATAAATTAGAGCATAACTGGTACGTTTTTTGCTTTTATTTTGATAGCTAAAAAATAGCGTCAAAATATGCTCTACGAGCAATCTTAATTTATCAATTGACGCTACAAGATGAAGTTAATGAGGTTATCCTATGCAAACACTAAACGTACTTGATAATAAATTCTCACCATTCAATACCTATAGTAGATTAAGCACAGATGCGCTTATAGCTGAAACGTTTACAAATACAGTTTTTGACAAACGTCAGGTATTAGCCCTGATGACAAAACTACAAACAACGCTGGATATAGATGAGCTAATAAATATTTTTTCAGTTGAAGCGACTCGATACATCGATTTTTCAGGCCTTTATTTCAAAAGCCAAAAATTGAATATAGTGCTACGTGGTAGTAGAAAAGCTAAAAAAGAGCGTCGTTTTGAGTTAAAAATAGCTGACGACTTTATCGGTACACTCAGCTATGGTATTAATAGCCCTATTAGTTTAACTAACTTTAAAGTATTAGAGCAACTTCATCAGTGTTTATTACATCCACTTAAAAATGCTATTGCCTATCATGATGCGATCGAACTGGCTATGCAAGATGCATTAACTGGTCTAGGTAATCGCCGATATTTTGATAAACAATTAAAACGAGCAATGCATAATGCAAATCGCCATCATAGTGTCGTTGGCTTAGTTTTAGCTGACTTAGATAAATTCAAAATAATTAATGACACTCATGGTCACCTTACTGGAGATTTAGTTTTACAAGAATTCGCTAACGTTTTACGTCTATGTATCCGCGACTCTGATGGTTTGTTTAGATTTGGCGGCGATGAATTTGCTATTATTGTCGAAAATGCAAACGATACAGCATTAACAATTATCGAAAATAGAATAAATCTAGCATTAAAGAGTAATGTACTGTTAAACAAATACCAACTTGGCTGCAGTATAGGTTCAACTTTTATGAATAGAGCAGACAATGAAATTAGCTTTTTTGAGCGAGCAGATGAAACGCTTTATCATAGTAAAATGCAATTAGCTACGCGTTTAAGTGTGGTGTAATCCCTTAATAATCAATGACTTTTAGACACGAGTTCCTTAAAGGCTACTTTGCGTTCACTGGGGCTAGCATTCACTAGTAATCGACAAAAACGGACTGCTTGAGCAAATGATTTCTCATCAATATCGCCATTACCTAAATGTTGTAAAACAGCAATAACATAATGTTCATCTAATAAAAATATCTTTGCATAGTGATTAATAGCATCAGATAAAGATGGATACAAGACACTATCGAAAGTAAAGCTCTCAGCTTCTATTTCCTCAAGGTCTATTTCTTCAAGTTCAATGCCATTAGCTACTAAAGGCCAAGCTAAGTAACTTACTCTCGTTTTTGCTACTTGGTACATAAACCAGCCACTTCGAGCAAAACCAGCAAAGTTCCCTTGCTCAAATTCACTTGTTGCCAACTCATGCTCTGTCCAATTAACTCCAATAGCGAGATCTTTAGCATAGCGCTTTATTAACTGTCGCTTTACATTAGCCTTGACTGCCAATATTGTACTTTCTTCAGCTTTATTAGCAAATTTTTGGCACTCTCGGCAAGTAGGAATAGAGATCACAGGGTGTGAATTAGAGAGTAATAAATACTTATTACTCTCATCAGAAAAAGCAGAACTATAAGAGGGGAAAATAAAAACAACCTGACTAGGCTCACCACAAAACCAGCAGCAATGTCTTTTATCAAAAGGTGTTTCCGTTATGATTATAGGTCTTATCACTGCTTCATTATCTTACTGTTGTTTTTATCTTACTCTTAATGAGCTTTGTGGGTAAAGTTTAACGCTTCTTCTGAATCTTACTGTTATATTTAGTACTGGTTTTATCAGTTTTATTTTTACCAATTGCTTTGATTTTGACATCTTTTTTAGCTAAGTTCTGATTCTTTTCTTGGGTTGCACGATATCTGTTTTTACTATCACGCTTTACGGCTGCCTCTTGGTACTCGCTAGCTTCTATACGATTAAACTCATAACCAGGCGCCACAATACGCTCAAACTTACGTTCTATTAATTGCTCAATGTTTTCTAAAAAGCGTTCATCTTTAGGGCTTACTAAAGAAATTGCTGTACCTGACTTACCTGCCCTACCTGTACGACCAACACGGTGGACATAATCTTCAGGTAAAAAAGGTAAATGAAAGTTAACAACATAAGCAAGATCGGGTATATCTAAACCACGAGCGGCCACGTCAGTAGCAACTAATACACGTACTTTACCTTCGCTAAATTGCTCTAACGCTTTGTTTCTTGCGCCTTGAGTTTTATCACCATGACATAATGCTGCTTTTATTCCATCAAGCTTTAATTCTTTTGCTAACGTATTTGCACTTTCTTTGGTACCAGCAAAGACCAATACTTGCTTCCAATTATTAACACCAATAATTTCGGAAAGTAATTCTCGCTTACGCTCTTCAGTAACCCAATAAACAGCTTGTTTAATTTTACCAGAAGTCGTATTTTCTTTAGACACACTGATTGTTTTTGGCGATTTTAATAACTGATTTGCTAACGATTTGACACGATCTGAAAAAGTTGCCGAAAACATTAAGGTTTGATGCTTATGCTTAACCGCTAACAATAGTTTTTCAATATCGTTTAAAAATCCCATATCTAACATGCGATCTGCTTCATCAAGTACAAGAAACTTTACTTGTGATAAGTCAACATTGTGCAATGCTAAATGCTCTAACAAACGACCAGGTGTTGCTACTAAGATATCAAGACCTTGTTTAAGCATCTTTGTTTGTGATGGCATTTTACCACCACCATAAACCACACCACTTTTAATTGGCAGGTATTGACTAAACTGCTTGATATTAGCAGCAACTTGGTTGGCAAGTTCACGGGTAGGTGTCAATATCAACGCTCGTATCGCTTGACCCGAAGCACTTTTTACATCGCCAGACTCTTCATCTATTGAATTAGCCGAGCTATTAGCAGCATGATTAGCTTTAGCAATCGCATCTAAAATAGGCAAACTAAAAGCAGCTGTTTTACCAGTGCCTGTTTGCGCACTTGCTAAAAGATCAGTACCTTGGCGAATAACTGGAATTGCTTCTTGTTGAATAGGGGTTAAATTTTTATAACCACACTCTTTAACCGCTTTTAATAAATCCGCTGATAAGCCAATTGCATCAACACTCATATGTCACCTAAACCCTAAATAAACTCGTAAAATACTGAAATAGCATAATTGGGGCGGATTATAATACAAATTTTTATTAAAAGCAGAACTTGTCTTGAATAATTATCGTGAGATTAAATTAATGTTTAAAGAGTGTCTCGACATAAGAAAACACCACACTGATTTAGAAAGGTTTTAGCTTATCTTAGGCTATTTTTATCGTTATAAAATTATTACTTGCCGTTGTTTAAAATGCGAAGAACAAGGCAAGTAATAGTCGAAGTAAAATTGATACTAATTGTTAGTAATTGGCGCTGCAACACCCGCAGCAACATAAGGAATAACGCGTTCGATAACCCCTGCTATATCTAACTTATTATTAAAGTCATTTTGAGCAATGTCAATTAAGGCTTCACTTGATGACATGGTAAAAACAATAGTACCCATGGTAAAATGTAAGCGCCAGAACATTTCTTCAGTACTTAATTCAGGATAGGCAATTTTTACTGCTTTAGTAAAATTAGTAAATACATTGGGATATTGGGTTGTTAAAAACCAGCGTAAGAAACCCTGACTGTCGGCATAACCACGTCCAAGTAATTGTAAAAAGGTACTGGTACCATTATATTTAAACTCATTAAGGTTCAATAATGGTGCGATAAAAGCAGAGAATACATCATGTAGACTTGGCTTTAATTCAGCTTCACAGACTAAAGATAGAGCGGATTCTAATTGAGGCGAAAGTTCATCCATATAGCGAGACATAACCGCTTTAATTAACTCTTTTTTCGATCCAAAGTGATAATTTACTGCCGCTAAATTGACATTAGCTTGACTAGTAATTTCTCTTAAGGACGTACCATTAAAACCTTTATCGGCAAAAAGTACATCGGCGGCATCTAATATTTTATTTTTGGTACTCATACTCTCTTCTACTACTTGCTGTTTTGATAATTTAATATTTGATAAGTTAATATATAAACTAAACGACTATTTTAAACACCCGTTTAAAATAGCGTATTTTTTGTAAATAGGTCAAGCTTTTAAAAGCGACTCATCAGATTAATTCGAAATGTAGTATATCACGTACACTATTACAAATCGTTACGCTATCTATACAGTAAAATACAGGCATAACATTTATTCTTATTTCAGTTTCAAGCAAGCAGCGAATTTAATAACTCTCTGTCTCTATTGACTCCCTATATAGCCTTGTTTTTGTTTATTATTGTTTTTATATCTCAACTCTGTTTCATGTTGTAGTTTGCTCATTCTTTTGAATGAGCTTTTTTTTGTTAAAAATTCGACCTAATATCCTTCTAAGTAACTATTTACACTATAAAGTTTGTATCAATCACACAATTTTATATACTAGCCCAACCTAATAATGTCTCTTTAATAATGATTATAAAAATGAAACAGATGAAAAAAACATTCAAGTTTACAGGCCTTGCTTTAGTTATTGCCGCTTCTTTAACAGCGTGCAGTCAAGAATCAAGTCAACAAGCAACAGTCGAAAAAGCAACAGTCATCAATGCACAAGCACCATTAACCGCTACAGATGTACAACAATTTTTAGATAATGTTGCCAAAGAAATGGTGACTTTAAACCTAGAAGGTTCTCGTGCCGCATGGATTTATGCCAACTTTATAACAGAAGACACCGCAGCTTTAGCCGCTGATGCCGACCAAAAATCGACCGATGCCGGTGTTAGATTTGCTATGAAAGCGGCAACATTTGATAAAGTAGACGTTAATGCGACACAACGACGCCAATTAAACATATTAAAGCAAAGTTTAGTTATGCCTGCTCCACAAGATGCTCTGAAGTCAGCTGAGCTTGCCAACATCGGCGCTAAGCTTGGTAGTATTTATGGTAAAGGTAGCTATATCACTAAAGCTGGTAAAAAACTTAGCTTAGGCGATATGACGGCAACAATGGCTAATTCTCGTGATTATGATGAATTACTAGAAATGTGGTCTGGCTGGCGTGAAATTAGCCCTGAAATGAAACCACTTTATACTCGTCAAGCTGAGCTTGCTAATGAAGGCGCTAAAGGACTAGGTTATAAAGATTTAGGTGCTATGTGGCGTTCAAATTATGATATGCCTGCAGATGACTTTGCTAAAGAGCTTGATCGTTTATGGGGGCAAGTAAAACCTTTATATGATGACTTACATTGTTATGTAAGAACTGAGTTAGGTGAAACTTACGGTACTGATAAAGTAGCAAAAGACAAACCTATTCCAGCACATTTATTAGGTAATATGTGGGCACAATCTTGGGGTAATATCTATGACTTAGTCGCTCCTGAAGATGCCGATCCTGGTTATGATGTAACTAAACAGTTAGCTGCAAATAACTATGATGAAATACAGATGGTTAGGGGCGCTGAAAAATTCTTCACTTCATTAGGCTTTGATGCGTTACCAGAAACTTTTTATGAACGCTCATTATTCACTAAACCTGCCGATAGAGACGTAGTTTGTCACGCCAGCGCATGGGATCTTGATGCAAAAGATGATATTCGTATTAAGATGTGTATCCAGAAAACTGGTGAAGAATTTAATGTTATTCACCATGAGTTAGGGCATAACTTCTATCAACGTGCTTATAAAGACCAACCTGTTTATTTTCAAAACAGTGCAAATGATGGTTTCCATGAAGCCATTGGCGATACTATTGCTTTATCTGTTACACCTAAATACTTAAAAGAAATTGGTCTAATTGACACCATTCCTGATGAGTCAAAAGATATTGGCTTATTAATGAAGCAAGCGCTTGATAAAATTGCCTTCATACCGTTTGGTTTGATGGTTGATCAATGGCGCTGGAAAGTTTACTCAGGTGAAATCACTCCTGAGAACTACAACACTTCATGGTGGGAATTACGTGAGAAGTACCAGGGTGTTGCTGCTCCAATAGGTCGTGATACAGATGCATTTGATCCTGGTGCTAAATACCACGTACCTGGTGGCGTTCCTTATAGCCGCTATTTTTTAGCACATATTCAACAATTTGAATTCCATCGTGCGTTATGTGAAATATCAGGCAATACTGACCCCATTCACCGCTGTTCTATATACAACTCTAAAGAAGCGGGTACTGCGCTTAATACCATGCTAGAAATGGGTTCAAGCCAACCATGGCAACAAGCTTATAAAGTCATTACCGGTCATGAGCAAATGGACGCTAGCGCAATTTTAGATTACTTTGCACCATTACATGTTTGGTTGAAAAATAAAAATCAAGGTAAGCAATGTGGTTTTTAATGGTTATACCAAGTCCATTAAGTTAGTTCCTGCTCAGAGCTTGCCAGTGGTTTGAGAACAAATAGAATTTTTTGCATATAGTCATTCTATATGGAAGAAATTCTATGCGGTTATCGAGTCACTGGAAAGCTCTCGAAGGGCTAGTTTAAATAGCTAATATGCTACGTCATTGATTTTAAAAATATAAAAAATCATTAAAATCAACATCTTAACTATAAGTCTTTTAACTCTCGCTAAGTAGGAAGAAACTTATTGGTATTAGTATTAGTATTAGTATTAGTATTAGTATTAATCATTAAAAAATATCTAAATAAATATGGGCATTAACTTCAATTAAGTTAATGCCCATAAACATAAAGCCTCATTATCTTCAAGTATTAACTAATGTTAGTACCTGAAGATAACGGGGCTTTTTTAATACGATAATTAAGTAATAGAAAATAAGTAACTTAACTCTGTATTATTTAGTCACTAGCTCATATGAACTAACATATGACTTGGTTTCTCTAGGAAAGATTTCCATAAGTTACAAAAACGCGCAATAGTACCGCCATCGATAACTCTATGATCCCCAGACCAGCTTACTTGCATAATACTACGTGCTACAACGTCACCTTGCTCATTAAAGCGTGGTAATTTTTGCAACTTACCTAATGCAACAATAGCTACTTCTGGTTTATTAATAATAGGAGTCGCTACAGTGCCACCAATAGCACCAATATTAGAAATGGTAATAGTACCACCTTTTAAATCTTTACTGGTAACACGCCCACTACGAGCATCATTTGTTAAGCGCATAATGTCGTTCGCTAAATCTAATATTGACTTAGTTTGTACCTGTTTAATATTTGGTACAAGTAAGCCTACTTTAGAATCAACAGCCATACCGATATTATGGTCATTAAAGTAGGTAAGCTCAGTGCAATCATCATTTACTTTGGTATTGAGCAAGGGATATTCTTTAATCGCTAATGACATAGCTTTCATAAAGAAAGGCATCATAGTTAACTTGATATCTTGCTTCGCGTAAACTTCTTTTAATTCGCCACGCAAAGCGATAAGTTCAGTGAGATCGATTTCTTCACAATAAGTAAAGTGCGGAATAGTACTGACACTATTTTGCATCGCGGTTGCCATAATCTTCTTAATACCGCGAATTGGCTCTACACTTGTGCTACCAGTATCACCGACAACAACAGTAGGTACAATACTTGCGCTATTTTGGCTATAAGCAACCACATCATCTTTATAGACTCGGCCTTTTTTACCACTACCAGCAACTTGATGAATATTAATATCAAGTTCACGCGCTACACGTCTAACGGCAGGACTTGCTAATGCTTTACCATTGTCAGTTTTAGTGTTGATGAAAACAGGCTCAGCTTTTACTGATGATGGCGTAACTGACACCCCTTCAACAGCTATATTTTCATTATCAGCTTGTGCGT
>CAJWZC010000067.1 GCA_913049915.1 uncultured Colwellia sp. | reverse complement strand
ATATTGATTATCAAAGTCCAAATGATTTTGAAAGTAAAAAAAGAGAAGATAAAATAGCAGCTTAACGAACTTAATTCGGGTGACTGAATTTAGTTGACCAGGTCAAAATATGGATTTGAGGTTGTAGTTATAACAAGTGATTAGATAAAAATAATTAGAAAGTATAAGAAACAAATATTTAGACTATCTGCTTGATGATAGCTGATCTGTATATAGCTAACTTAAACTGTACGATTAGTAATTAGATTAAGTATTATATGAAGTCTAGATTATTAAGTATTAAAAAATTTATAACGAATATTTTAATTAGCAAAAATAAGAGGGATTAATATATTATTATTTAAGTAAAATGGTGGCTACACCGGGACTCGAACCTGGGACCCCATCATTATGAGTGATGTGCTCTAACCAACTGAGCTATGTAGCCTTAAAAACACAGATAGCTATCTAATATAAGCTGTACTCAAAGTATTTAGATAAGGAGTGTTTATTAGGTTTTACTGAATATTTGAAATGGTGCGGGTCAAGAGACTTGAACTCTCACATCTTGCGATACTGGAACCTAAATCCAGCGCGTCTACCAATTCCGCCAAACCCGCATACATCCAATTTTTAAAGAGAATTTAACTCTTATACATTATAAACAAGCTTTTAAAAAGGTTTTAACTATAACTACCATCTTAAAAGTGGCAGGGATAAGAGGATTTGAACCTCTGAATGACGGGATCAAAACCCGCTGCCTTACCGCTTGGCTATATCCCTCCAGAAGGTATGTATATTACAGACTTTTTTATAACTATCACTAGTTGACAAAAAGTGGCAGGGATAAGAGGATTTGAACCTCTGAATGACGGGATCAAAACCCGCTGCCTTACCGCTTGGCTATATCCCTGCAATATACTTACTTTTTACGTATGCAACTTTCATTACTTTTTAAATGGTGCGGGTCAAGAGACTTGAACTCTCACATCTTGCGATACTGGAACCTAAATCCAGCGCGTCTACCAATTCCGCCAAACCCGCATACATCCAAGTTTTTAGAGAGACTTGAACTCTTTTTTACTTAAGTATAAATACATAAGTAATGGTGGCTACACCGGGACTCGAACCTGGGACCCCATCATTATGAGTGATGTGCTCTAACCAACTGAGCTATGTAGCCTTTATCTACCTGCTGTGTAGCAAGTGCGGCGTATTATGCTGAGGTACTTGCCTTTCGTCAACAGTTATTTTAAAAAAAGTTGTTCTTTTTATTTGTTTGGCTATTGATTGTTCATTTTGACGGATAACTACGCAAATAAAAGAGAGGAAACGTATTATCATTTAAAAAAAGCAATGCGTTTGTCTTCATTACGAAGGAGCTAAACTTATCTTTCTCTCGCTTCTTCAGCTAAATGAGCTGAATGTTTTGCTAAGCTATCTATTTTACTCATAACTTTTTTCGATGGTAGTTTACCTATGATGAACTCACCAACTTCTAATACTTAAAATTTAGTGGAAAATATTAATAAATTATCGCCATTACATTCTAATCTATCATAAATATTACGAATTTTTAGTTTGTTTTGTTTTAAGAATGCTCTTAAGCGACTCTTATCATTTGCTTGAACGTATTCACAAATACGTAAAGGTAGATTGTCTGCTTACGCCAGAGTTGCAGTGATAACTGTTGCTACTAATAAAATAGGTAATAAAATAAACTTTTCATTGATACGCCTTATTATTGTTTTGATATAGAGTTAAATTCAACAAAGAAAGTGTAGACTAATACCTTAGTTCTTGTATTTATTAGTAAGAATATTTTGTAAGATATTTTGATTATATGTCTAGTTTTATTTGCTATAACATTTTTCATTTTATTGATGAAAATAATTAAAACAAGAGTTTGTTATAAGAATATTAGGAATTAACTAAAATATAACTTATGATTTAGTAACAATTCAAAGGTATTAGAATTACATTATAACTGACGTTATTGGGTTTCATAAGCACAAAAAAGGCCCATCGTAGATGAGCCTTTTTGAGATGAAATAATTTAATATTTAATGAAAGTTTTATACATTAAAGCGGAAGTGGATTACGTCACCATCTTTTACGCGGTATTCTTTACCTTCTAAGCGCCACTTACCTGCTTCTTTAGCGCCAGATTCACCATTAAACTCAATAAAATCATCATAACTAATTATTTCGGCGCGAATAAAGCCTTTTTCAAAGTCAGTATGAATAACACCAGCGGCTTGTGGCGCGGTAGCATTTTGTTTTACTGTCCAAGCTCGAACTTCTTTAACACCAGCGGTAAAGTAAGTTTGTAAGTGTAATAAAGAATAACCAGCATTGATAACACGATTTAGACCTGGCTCTTCTAGGCCCATTTCAGCCATAAACTCAATACGGTCTTCATCATCCATTTCAGATAATTCGCTTTCAATTTCCGCACAAACAGCAACAACAATAGCACCTTCTTCATCAGCTATCCTTTGTACTTGATCAAGGTAAGGATTATTTTCAAAACCATCATCATTAACATTAGCTATGTACATAGTCGGCTTAAGTGTTAAAAAATTTAAGTAATCGACGGCTGCTATTTCTTCTTTAGATAACTCTAAAGATCGGACCATATGGCCTTCTTCAACATGCTTTAATATTTTTTCTAATACCGGCATTTCAAATTTAGCGTCTTTATCTCCGCCTTTAGCTTTCTTAGCTAAACGGAAAATTGCACGTTCTGCTGTGTCCATATCTGATAACGCTAATTCAGTATTGATTACATCGATATCATCAATAGGACTGACTTTATTCGCAACATGAATAATATTGTCATTATCAAAACAGCGGACTACATGACCGATAGCGTCAGTTTCACGAATATTAGCTAAAAATTTATTCCCTAAACCTTCACCTTTTGATGCACCAGCAACAAGACCAGCAATATCTACAAATTCCATTGTCGTCGCTAATACACGCTCAGGTTTTACTATGGCGGTTAATTTATCTAAGCGAGGATCAGGCACTGGTACTACGCCAGTATTTGGCTCAATAGTACAGAATGGAAAGTTTGCCGCATCAATACCAGCTTTGGTAAGTGCATTGAATAGTGTTGATTTACCGACGTTAGGCAAGCCAACGATACCACATTTAAAACCCATAATTTTTACCTACTGATTATTTACTAGCGTGTATTTACTTGCGAATATTTATTCGGCTTTAAACGAGTGTAAGCGATTTTGCGCTTTTTTTAAGTCGTCTTTTAACCAAATATCAAAACATCGACTTGCTTCGTCTATTGCTTGTTCTATTTTTTCTTGTTCGGCTTTGGGTGCTTTACCCAAAACATGACCCGTTACTTTATCGCGATGACCTGGATGATCAATACCAATACGTAACCGGTAGAAATCTTTGTTATTAGCCATGCGAGCGATAATATCTCGTAAGCCATTATGTCCACCGTGTCCGCCACCTTTTTTAATCTTACAAATACCAGGTTGCATGTCTAATTCATCATGGGCAACTAATATTTCATCTACTGTTATTTTATAAAAATTAGCTAGTAGAGCAACAGCTTGACCGCTAAGGTTCATAAAGGTAGTGGGGATTAATAAGTGGACTAGGTTTCCCGCAATCATGCCTTTACCGTAAAGACCTAAATATTTTTTTTCGGGACGGAGAGAAATATTGTGGCTACGTGCTAGTTCTTCTATGAACCAAACACCTGCATTGTGGCGAGTTTTACTATATTCGGAGCCAGGATTACCCAGCCCCGCAATTAGTTTAATAGTCATTATTTATAATATTATAAATGATATTAACTATTATTCAGCAGCTGGAGCTTCTACTGCTGAAGCTTCTGCATCATCAGCTACTTTAGCAGCTTTTGGTGCATTAGCAGATACTACAGCTAGATCGTGATCTTCGCCTTTAGCTAATTCGTCAGAAGTAACGCCCGCTGGGAATGTAACGTCTGATAAATGCAATGTTTGACCAAGTTGAAGGCCAGCTAAGTCAATTTCGATAAACTCAGGTAAGTCTTTTGGTAAACAAGTGATAGCGATTTCATTCATGTGGTGAGAAATGTTCGCACCAGTTTTAGCTGCTTCATCTTCATTAGTGAAGTGAATAGCTGCGTTTGAATGAACAACGTGGTTTGGATCAATGCGTAAGAAATCTAAGTGCATTACCACTTGCTTAAACGGGTGACGTTGCATGTCTTTAATTAAACATTCAACTGGCTTGCCAGCGATGTTCAAAGTTAAAACTTGCGTGTAGAACGCTTCTTCTTGTTGAGCACGGAAAACATTTTTGTGCTCTAAAGTTAAAGAGATAGGTTCTTCGTTTTCACCGTAAAGGATAGCAGGAACTTTGTTCGCGTGACGTAGGCGGCGGCTCGCACCTTTCCCTAAATCAGTACGTACTTCAGCTTCTAATGTTAATAAATCAGTCATTTTAATACTCTTCTGTTATATAAGTTAAAAAACTTAAAAATTTTATCTTGCTTTTTGCGACCAAAAACAAGGAGACACCATTTTCACTCTAAATGAGTTCTACGTTAATAGATAAGCCTGGTTATAAGTAAATAGTCTATAAATAGCCTATAAATAACTAGCCCATTAGATAAAAAAGGCGCGATATAATAACATTTAGGACGAGATAAAGCTATTAAATAAATAGAATAATTGCGGGTATACAGGGGGAATTAGAGGAATAAAAAAGCAGCCTAGGGTAGGCTGCTTTTTTACAATATTAGTAAATAATAGCTAGTTAAACATTGCTAGTAACTAGTCAAACATTGCTGAAATAGATTCTTCATTACTTACACGACGAATAGCTTCACTTAACATACCGCTCAATGTTAATTGACGAACCATTTTAAGTGCTTTAATTTCATCAGAAAGCGGAATTGAGTCAGTTACCACAAGTTCATCAATTACAGAGTCTCTAAGATTTTTTGCAGCATTACCTGATAATACCGGGTGAGTTGCATAAGCAATAACACGTTTTGCACCGTGTTCTTTTAATGCTTCCGCAGCTTTAGCTAAAGTACCACCTGTATCAATCATATCGTCTACAATAATACAATCACGGCCTTCGACTTCACCAATAATATGCATAACTTGCGCAACATTTGCTTTAGGGCGACGTTTATCGATAATGGCTAAGTCGGCGTCGTCTAGTAATTTCGCTACTGCACGAGCACGAACTACACCACCGATATCAGGAGAAACAACTACTGGGTTGTTTAACTCACGGTTTTTCATATCGTCTAATAAGATAGGTGTACCAAAGGCATTATCAACAGGCACATCAAAGAAGCCTTGAATTTGCTCTGCGTGTAAATCAACCGTTAATACACGGTCAACACCAACACTTGATAAAAAGTCAGCAACTACTTTTGCAGTAATTGGTACACGAGCACTACGTACGCGTCTGTCTTGGCGAGCATAACCAAAATAAGGGATTACAGCAGTGATACGGCCAGCAGAGGCACGACGCAAAGCGTCTATCATTACAATTAATTCCATTAAATTATTGTTGGTTGGAGCACAGGTTGATTGAATAATAAAAACGTCAGCACCGCGGACATTCTCGTTTATTTCAACACTAATTTCACCATCACTAAAACTACCGACTTTAGCATCACCCAAAGGCATATATAGGCGATCAGCAATTTTCTTGGCCAGTTCAGGGGTGGCATTACCCGCAAAAATCTTCATGTCAGGCACTTTCGATTCCTCAGAAATATTTGACATTAATAGTAGGCTCTTTGATTGATAGGCAATCATTGAACAATATACGCTGATGTAACAGTCGCAGCTTCTTTTAGCATAATCTAAAGTTATAAAAGTAGCTGTTCTGGTTAAATTAGCAAATCTTTATAAATATTTACTTGTACAATGATAGCTTAGCTATGACTGTACATAGTGGAGACTTATTCAGTCCCTGCGCAACAAAAGAGCTTATTCCTTTTGGGAGTTTCGCTTGTAATGAATGCGCCTCTTGCAGACTAGAAAACCGCGTAAAAACACACGCACCAGTTCCTGTCATTCTTGAGGGTGCGTATTCTACCAACCAAGCCAGTAACTTGGCAACCTCAGGATAATGTTTAATTACTAAAGTTTGACAATCATTGTGGAAGTTATCATTGATAAAGTCACTGGTCCTAAGGGCTGAAGGGGATAGTCTCTTGGTATTTCTAGGTAGGTCTGTTGCAGTAAAAACTTGCTGTGTTGAGATGCTACATTCAGGTTTAGTAATTAAATACCAATACTCTTGTGGTTCGATAGAGGTAAGTTGATCACCAACACCTTGGGCAAAAGCTGAAAATCCATGAATAAAGATAGGCACATCAGCACCAAGACTCACGCCTAATAGTGCCAGCTCACTCAACGATAATTGGCATTGCCATAGGGTATTAAGTGCAACTAAAACGGTAGCTGCATTTGATGAACCTCCACCTAAACCTCCCCCCATAGGTAGTATTTTATTAATACTGATTTTTACACCCAAAGTCGTATTACTTTTATGTTTGAGTAACCGCGCCGCTTTTACAATTAAGTTATCTTCATTATTAACGCCCTCAATAGGCGTTAATAACTTTATCTCAGGTGTTTTGGTAGCGGTTAAGGTGATTGTGTCACTATGGTCGATAAATTGAAAAAGTGTTTCTAAATTGTGATAACCATCGTCCCGTTGCCCAACAATATGGAGAAATAAATTAATTTTAGCTGGTGATGGGAAGTCCATTGCTTTATCTAGAAAAGAGTTGGAGTGAGAAGAGCAAGTCATGTATTAATTCTACTTATATTTTTGTGGGTACAGTTTTTTGATATTTTATTTAATGGTTAATCAACCATTTATTAACAGCAATTTTAATGAGTAAATCATCTTTTCTAATAGAAAATTTAGTCGCTAAACTATAACCATCAATTTGTTGGTAGTTTGCATAACTGACTTGCCATAGTTCATTATTATAATAGCTTGTTAATGTTTGTGGTAGCTGTGTTGTTTTTTGATAGCTAATGTTATCACTTTCTTGATAGGGAATACCTTTAAGCCAAAATGTTAATGCTTGTGTTGGCAATGTTAAGCCAGTAATAGAATGAATAAGGGCTTCGAGTTTTTTACCCTGATATGTCTTTCCATCTACTTGGATTTTATGAATGTTCTTGTTCGAATCAAGCTGTAAAACATTAATTCCCAAATATGTAGTTAAGTTGAGCTGTTGAGTCTTATTTTTTTCATTTACTTGCCAGTTTAATGTCGCACTATTGCGTGTTTTTTTTTCAATATAACCAATCTTTCCTATTATTTTCCAATGTTGTAATTGCTGTAGCGAAGAAATTCTTTGCTCTGGCGTTTGTTGAATCAGCTGCTTAGATTCTTTATTCACTAAAGTACTACAGCCAGACAATACCAAGGTAAATAAGGATAAGATAAATAAGTAAGGTAAATGTGGAGTAGTTTTAAAAAATGTGTTCATTAAAATTATGACGTTAAATTGATAATGATTGTTATTGGAACATAGCTTTTTAGCCTTTGTAAATAGTATTATTATTTTTAGGGTCTTTTATCACAGAGCATACTTTAATCTCAGGTCTTGGGTTATAATAGCCGTACTGGCTAAAACAAGTTTTATAAAACTTGTTGAAAATGTTTATAAAGTAGGTTTATTACGTGTCTATAGTTGCTGTTGGAATTAATCATAAAACTGCGCCTGTTGCAGTGAGAGAGAAAATATCTTTTAATCCAGATAAGCTTTCTATTGCCTTACAAGAAATGCTTAGTGCAGTACAGTGCCGTGAAGTTGTTATTCTTTCTACCTGTAATAGAACGGAATTATACCTTGTACAAGACGGTGACTTCGATGTTACTCAGCAACGCCTTGTCCAATGGTTAGAAAATTACCATAACGTACCCGCCTCAACTATTTTACCTAGTATGTATTGGTATAAAGACCAGCAAGCCGTTAATCATATGATGCGAGTCGCATGTGGTTTAGATTCTCTTGTTTTAGGTGAGCCACAAATCTTGGGTCAAATGAAACAAGCATATAGCCAAGCTAAAGCTGCTGGCTCTATGTCTTTAGTTATGGACCGATTATTCCAGCGTACCTTTGGCGTAGCAAAACAAGTTCGCACAGAAACAGAAATTGGCGCTAGTGCGGTATCTGTTGCTTTTGCTTCGGTAAATTTAGCTAAACATATTTTTGGTAGTCTTGAAAAAACTAAAGTATTACTTGTTGGTGCAGGTGAAACTATTGAGTTAGTGGCCAAACATTTATATGAAAATAATGTAGGTAAAATAACTGTCGCTAACAGAACGTTGGCACGTGCTGAGAATATGGCGAAAAAAATTGGCGCTGATGTTATTACCTTAGCGCAAATACCTGAGCATATGTGTAATGCTGATATTGTCATTAGCTCTACAGGCTCTACTTTACCTATTATAGGTAAAGGCATGGTTGAACAAGCTTTGGCATCGCGTAAGCACCAGCCTATTTTTATGGTTGATCTTGCTGTCCCACGCGATATTGAAGAGCAAGTTTCAGAGCTTGATGATGTGTTTTTATATACCGTTGATGATCTACAAAGTATTATTGCTAAAAATATGGACAATCGACGTAAAGCGGCAGTTGAAGCTGAAAGTATTGTGAATAGCCAGTCTGATAACTTTATGGCATGGTTACGTGGTTTAAATACTCAAGACACGGTTATTAGCTATCGTAAGCAATGTTTAGATAATCGTGATGTTTTACTGGAAAAAGCATTCATTCAACTAAAAAGTGGTAAAAAATCAGAGGCTGTTTTAGCCGAACTTGCGACCAAACTTACTAATAAATTTATGCATGCTCCAACGAGTGCTCTCCAGTCTGCTGCCCAAGGTGGTGAACTTGATAAACTACTTTATTTACGCGATATCTTTAATATTGACCCACAAGATTAATACTTTTATTTAAGTATTTATTTAGTCTAAGGCTATTACGTTTTGACTGTAACTCATTGTCAATAACTGTTCGACAGTCGTCACAAAAGTGATGTGATTTCTCTCTAGTGTTATCGTTTTAGTTATTTTATTAATAAGTGATTATTTTCAACCAGCCTAATTATTTACTTTTTATCTAAATAGTCAGCTATCGCTTAATCAAACTAGTTATTTTTTTAAATTTATTCTCATTGAATTCTGTAACCTTAATTAATTTAATTGCTATTACTGTGTTAGAATGGCCAAAATTTATTTTTTCTCATCTAAAATATAAGAATATTCCCAATGAAATCATCAGTTTATCAAAAGCTTGAAGTGCTAGTTGAGCGCTTTGAAGAAGTGCAGGCATTATTATCCGATCCTGTGACTATTAGCGACCAAGAAAAGTTTCGTGCTTTATCTAAAGAATTTAAGCAGCTTGATGCAGTGACTTCAGTTTTTAATAATTATAAAAGTGCTGAAGATGACTTTTCTACCGCGGAAATGATGCTTAAAGATGAAGATCCTGATATGCGCGAAATGGCACAGGAAGAATTCAAAGACGCGAAAAAAGCCGTCGCCGATATTGCTGATGAATTGCAAATTTTATTATTACCACGCGATCCTAACGATGATAACAATTGTTTTGTTGAAATTCGTGCTGGGGCTGGTGGTGATGAAGCCGCTATCTTTGCCGGTGATTTATTTAGAATGTACAGCCGTTATTCAGAAAAGAAAGGCTGGAAAATCGAAGTAATGAACTCCAATGAAAGTGAGCAGGGCGGTTATAAAGAACTGATCATGAAAATTAATGGAGAAGGCGTTTACGGACATATGAAATTTGAGTCTGGTGGTCATCGTGTACAACGTGTGCCAGCGACTGAATCTCAAGGCCGAGTACATACTTCTGCTTGTACAGTGGTTGTTATGCCTGAAATTCCAGAGGCAGATGCGATTGAAATTAACAAAGCTGACTTAAAAGTTGATACATTCCGCGCATCAGGTGCCGGTGGTCAGCACGTTAACAAAACAGATTCAGCAATTCGTATTACCCATATACCGTCAGGTGTTGTGGTTGAGTGTCAAGAACAACGCTCACAGCACAAAAATAGAGCGCAAGCGATGTCAGTGCTCCAAGCTCGTCTTCAGCAAGCTGAAGATGAAAAGCGTCGTAGTGAAGAAGAATCATCACGTCGTAACCTTGTTGCTAGTGGTGATCGTTCGGAGCGAATTCGTACTTATAACTTCCCACAAGGCCGCATGAGTGATCACCGTATTAACCTGACTTTATATCGTTTAAATGAAATTATGGAAGGTAGTTTACAATTGGTGATGGAACCGATAATGCAAGAAAATCAAGCAGATTTATTAGCTGAATTAGCCGAACAACATTAATCGTAGTGTTATCAGTAATGCCAGTGAAAAATACTACTATAGCGGCTTGTATAGCAGATGGTCAGGAGCAATTAGCGTCCTGTTCTGATAGTGCTAAACTCGATACACAAATTTTATTAGGGTTTGTGCTTGAGAAAGATCGCACTTACTTACTTACTTGGCCCGAACAAGAGCTAACTAATCAAACAGTTCAAGAATTTCTTACCTTATTACAAAGACGAATATTTGGTGAACCGATAGCCTATATTGTTGGAGTACAAGAGTTCTGGTCTCTATCTTTTCGGGTATCCCCAGCAACACTTATCCCACGTCCAGACACCGAGGTTTTGGTTGAACTCGTGCTTGAAAATTTTGGTGAAGAGGATAGCTTACATTGTTTAGATCTTGGTACGGGAACCGGTGCTATTGCATTAGCACTTGCATCAGAGCAACCAAACTGGCAAATTGATGCTGTTGATTTTAATATCGATGCGGTCAAACTAGCACAACAAAATGCAAAAGCTTTACAATTGACGCAGGTGAATATTTTTCACAGTGATTGGTTTAGTGCGGTTAATCATTATAAGTTTGATGTGATTGTTTCTAACCCTCCTTATATCGATGTATTAGATGAAAATCTAACACAAGGAGATGTACGTTTTGAACCTGATTCTGCCTTAGTTGCCGATGAAAATGGGCTTGGTGATATTAAATATATAGCGCAGCAAGCAAAAAATTATCTCACTTCTCAAGGTGCTCTTTTTTTTGAACATGGTTTTGAGCAAGGTGAAGCGGTTCGAAATATCTTAATCGACTTGAGTTATAATAATGTAGAAACAATGAGAGATTTTAATGGTCATGAGCGTATTACTTGGGCAAAATTATAAGTTAGTTAGTTAGTTAGTTAGTTAGTTAGTTAGTTAGTTAGTTAGTATTTTTAAACTTAATCTTTGATTCTCATTATTGGGTCACACGTTTAAAACGTTTTGATAACATAAAGCCGCCACACTACTAGCAAAATAGGTTATACACCCATTGAATTAATTAACTTTATCCAAGGTAAAAAGGCAGAGCTTTGAAACATTTACATATCAGTCTTGCAATACTAGGCATAAGCCTCTTTACCTACCGTTTTATTTTAACGTTAATGGTATTGAAAAACCTTGATCGTAAATAAGCCCTCACGTTATTGATACATTTTTACTTATTGTGGGTATATCGCTCGTTATAAAGCTTGATATAAATCCGATAGAGCAATTGTGGCTATCTGAAATTTTTTTAGCTTTATTTGCTTATATCTTTACTGGTTATTATACCTTGAAAGTAGTGCGTAATAAGCCAATGCAAATACTTGGTTAATTAGGTACGATAGGTTGGATTATGTTAATAGTACGTTTAGCAATGACTCGCGAAGCGATGTTCTTCAGCTAAAAACTAGATAACTATTTTTGATCAACGTAACAAACAACAAATGGAGTCATTTAAATACACTGTTATGAATGAATTATTTTTATCAGAATTAAAGTCAGTCGATAAAGATTTACTGCAAAAACTCATTTTACTTGAAGAACATATTTTTTCAGATAGTGTGCTAGACACTAGAGAGACAAATGACTCCTTAGACAGTTTAGAGGCAATTATCAGTCAATGTGTTGCTATGATTAGTGAGATTGAATCGCCATTAGAAAAAGCAGAGGTTTTGCTTAATGAGCTGTACTTCCAACACTTGTTTATAGACCGATATCAGACTCGTTGGCCTATTTCTGCTTACCAAGTAGGAAAAGGTTTAAACCAACGTGCTATGTCGCCTATTATTAAGGCGGCTTTGGTTACAGAAATCATTACTGCTTGTGGATTTGAAACCGATTTAGTGTTTATTCCAAACAAAATTATGGTGCGTTTATGTTGTGATGAACAGTATGCGATTATCTTTGATGCAGTAACAGGTGAATCGCTTGATTGGGCAGAATTAGATATACGTTTAGATGAGCTGGAAGGCGATCCAACAGAACACGATTTACAAGCTATTGATGATAATGTCGCTCTAGTTGAACATTTGTCGGCACTGAAAAATATTTTGATTCATGAACAGGTATTCGATAAAGCGCTCACTTGTGTTGATGTTATCTTGTCACTAACGCCTGATGATCCATTGCAACGAAGAGATCGTGGTTTTTTACTACACCAACTTGACTGTTTTAAAGTAGCTGTGGATGATTATCGCTATTTCGTTGAGCAATGTCCTAAAGATCCAGCGGCAAAAATATTAAAAATTCAACTTGAAAATATTGATATTAGTACTAACGTCCTTCATTAAATTATTTTCATTTATCAAAAATAAAAAAAGAGATAAAAGATCATATGATGCAAGAAAATATTGTAGCGAGTGCGCCACTCATTACCAATGATGCTGTGGTATTAGGGCTGTTAGCACTTATCCTAGGTTTCGTTTTTTATACTTCAACGAGTAAGAATACGGTTTGCCAAAAATTTTATAAATATGTACCCGCTTTATTAATGTGCTATTTATTACCTTCTTTCTTAAATACTTTCGGTATCGTTAGTGCCGAGGTTAGCCAAGTTGATGAAGTTGCAAAATATTTTCTTCTTCCTGCTTGTTTAGTACTGTTAACATTAAGTATCGATGTAAAAGCTATTATAGGCCTTGGTAGCAAAGCTATTATTATGTTTTTAACAGGTACTATTGGTGTGGTCATCGGTGGACCAATAGCCTTGCTAATTGTCTCTGCTATTTGGCCTGAACTTATCGGAGTTACTGGTCCAGAAGCTGTATGGCGTGGTATGGCCGCTCTTGCTGGTAGCTGGATTGGTGGTGGCGCTAATATGTTAGCGATGAAAGAAATATTTGAAGCTGATGGTAAAATATTTACTATTATGGTCACGGTAGATATTGTTGTGGCTAATATTTGGATGGCAGTATTACTTTATATTGCTGCAAACCATAAAGCTATTGATGCTAAAAGTGGTGCAGATACCTCAGGTATTGATAAATTAATTGCTGATGTTGAGGCTTTTGACAAAGAGCATAAACGCACGCCAGAGTTGAAAGACTTTATGCTTATTATTGCTATTGCTTTTGGTGCTGCTGGTTTTGCTCATTTTGCTGCAGACATACTAGTACCCTTTTTCCAACAAAATTTCCCAGATCTAAAAAAATTCAGCTTACACAGTAAGTTATTTTGGATTATCGTTTTAGTTACTTCTATTGGCTTGGCTTTATCGTTTACTAAAGTTAGACAAATTGAATCTGTTGGCGCTTCTAAAGTTGGTAGTAGTTTCTTATATATTCTTGTGGCAACTATTGGCTTGCACATGGATATTACGCAAATAGCAGAAGCGCCAAAGTATGTGGTGATTGGTTTAATTTGGATGGTAGTACACGTCGCTTTATTATTTGCTGTTGGTCGATTTATTAAAGCGCCAATCTTTTATTTAGCTGTCGGGAGTAAAGCAAATATTGGTGGTGCGGCATCGGCACCGGTTATTGCCTCTGCATTTCATCCATCATTAGCGCCAGTTGGTGTATTACTTGCCGTACTAGGTTATGCACTAGGCACATACATGGCTTGGATGTGTGGACAATTATTACGTATTATAGGGAGTTAAGCTCGTTAGTTAGTGATACCTCAGCTTAAAGCTGATGTATCACTACTGTTTACTATTTTCGCTGTATACATAGAAAAACTAGCTATTTTTGAGAAAATTTTAGGAAAGAATAATGACAATTAAATCAGTTAAAGTTAAAAATATTGAAGTTGCTAATGATCAGTCATTCGTATTATTCGGTGGTATGAACGTACTTGAGTCACGTGATCTTGCTATGAAGATAGCTGAGCATTATGTTGAAGTGACTCAAAAGCTTGGCATCCCTTATGTATTTAAGGCGTCATTTGATAAAGCTAACCGCTCTTCGGTTAATTCCTACAGAGGTCCAGGTTTAGATGAAGGTTTGAAAATTTTTGAAGAAATTAAATCGACGTTTAATGTACCGATTATTACTGACGTGCATGAATCATATCAAGCACAACCGGTTAGTGAAGTTGTTGATGTTATTCAGTTACCGGCATTTTTAGCCCGACAAACTGACCTAGTAGTTGCCATGGCTAAGACAGGTGCTGTTATTAATGTTAAAAAGCCACAGTTTCTTGCTGCACATGAAATGAAACACATTATTACTAAATTTTCGGAAGCAGGAAATGAGAATATTATTTTATGTGAACGAGGTAGCTGTTATGGCTATAACAACTTAGTTGTTGATATGTTAGCAATGAACGAAATGAAAAATTACGCCCCTGTTATTTTTGATGCGACGCACGCCTTACAAAAACCGGGTGGGCGTAGCGATAGTGCTGATGGTCGTCGTGCTCAGGCTGCGCAATTAGCCCGTAGTGGTATGGCAATAGGAATAGCGGGTTTATTCATTGAAGCGCATCCTGATCCTTCTGCCGCTAAATGCGATGGTCCATGTGCATTACCATTGGATAAATTAGAGCCTTACTTAATGCAAATGAAGGCGCTAGATGATTTAGTGAAAGGTTTTACGCCACTTATCACCGATTAAAGTTTAGCTGTATAGTAGGCTATCAGCTTATTTCTGATCTAGTTAAACAATAAAAAAAGGTGTCCTAGGACACCTTTTTTATTTGTGATCTTAATCGCTAAGATCTTACTTCAGTAAATGTGCGAGCATTTTGAAATATGTTAGTATTTTGGTTAAAATGAACCAGCATGTTGATGATTCTGTCTATTGATAATCACCGTGGTTAGCATTGCTTTACCTTAGTGTAGTTCAATTTAATTATTCGGCAATTAAACTTGCTTTAGTTAAGATAATAGACATATTTTGATTAGCTGTTTGCTTTTTTTTAACAAGGCCAAAGTCTGTTGACTGAGGTGTAAACATAACTTTAACTGGCGCTAAAGAAATCTTTAGGCTGTTATGTGCAGCAGTAGTAAGTTGAGTTTGATTGACTGGCTCAGCTTTAACAAGTGCTGTTTTTGGTACGGCAGCAGCTGCTACAGTGCTAAAAAATGTGGTGGCTAATATTACAACAAGCAAGTTATTTTTTTTAATGTATAATTTCATGTTTTTGTCCTGTATATGACCTAATAATAATTTATGTATTTCCTTATAGATATATTAGGACCTTTTCTCGCGCTGGTTTTACTCTTCAAAATAAAGCGTGTGGGTTGGGAGCACACGTTATATCTGAGTTTTATAAAACGTTGAGATGATGTCCTTCATCTACGGCAAGAATAATACGCAAGTTGATTAAAGAATAAAAATGACTTAAATTAATGTTATTCATTAGAAAAACTAATGAATGATTGTTATGCTATGTTTATAGGTTTTTATGCAGTAATTTAATGTGTAATTTATATTATATTTAATATATAAAGGTGTATTTTGGCTAGTAGACTCCCACCATTAAACGCTTTGCGGGCATTTGAAGCATCAGCAAGGCAACTCAGCTTTACGCGAGCAGCAGAAGAACTTTTTGTAACACAAGCTGCAATAAGTCATCAAATTAAATCTTTAGAAGAGCACTTAGGCATTAAATTGTTTATGCGAAAAAATCGTTCTTTACTACTTACAGAGGAAGGTCAGTCATATTATTTGGATATAAAAGATATTTTTACTTCTCTACATGAAGCTACTGAACGCTTGCTTGCTAGAGGGGCTAAAGGATCAATAACAGTTAGCTCACAAGCAAGTTTTGCTATCCAATGGTTAGTGCCTAGGTTAGCCGCTTTTAATGCCTTACATCAAGATATTGATGTTAGGATCAAAGCTGTTGATCAACCTGAGAATTCACTGACTGAAGATGTCGATGTCGCTATCTATTATGGGCGAGGTCGCTGGCCAAATATTCATGCGGATAAATTACATACTGAATATCTGATTCCCGTTTGCTCTCCGTTATTGATGCAAGAAAATGCTGCCAATGGCAAACCGCCTCTTTTATCATTAGAGGATCTCTCGGCACATAATTTATTACATGATACTTCACGTAAAGACTGGAAACGCTGGTTTAAACAAGTCGGTGTTAAGGGAGCTAATGTCAACCACGGGCCCATTTTTAGTCATTCAGCTATGGTTTTACAAGCTGCTCTTCACGGACAAGGTGTAGCGTTAGCTTACAGTGTATTGGCTAAGCCTGATATTGACTCAGGACGTTTAGTCTGTCCTTTTAATGATGTTTTAGTGAGTAAGAACGCCTATTTCATTGTATGTCGTGAAAATCAAAAAGACATAGGAAAAATTACTGCTTTTAGGCAATGGATGTTAGATATGGTCGAAGCAGAGCAAGAACAAATCACTGATGGACAAATAAGCTAATGGGGTTTCAAAAAGTAATTACTCAAAAAGATGGCAGTGAAATTAAGATACTATTGAATATTATCGATAATGCCAAAGCACAAGTGATATTTGCCCATGGGGCGGGTGCTAATATGTCACATGAATTTATGAATGAAGTATCCTTACTACTCAATAAATCGGGGATTAATGTTGTACGATTTAATTTCCCATTTATGGATAAAAGGGCATTGACCGATATAAAATATCCTCCTGATCGGATGCCTAAGCTACTGATCTGTTATGAAGACGTTATTAGACATGTAGTTGAGCAGTTGGCTAATAATGAATTACCTTTATTTATTGGCGGTAAATCGATGGGATCTCGTGTTGCAGTAACTATACTGGCTGATCCTGAGCTGTTACCAGCCCATTTACTCAATAAAATATCAGGTGTTTTTTGTTTAGGTTATCCATTTCATCCTGCTAAAAAACCAGAAAAACTTCGACTTGAACCTTTGTTTGGTGCCAATAAGCCTATATTAATTGTACAAGGTGAGCGTGATACCTTAGGCAATAAAACTGAAATAATCAGCTATGAGCTAGCTGAGCACTGTCAATGTATATTTTTGAACGACGGCGATCACAGTTTGAAACCAAGAGTTAAATCAGGTTTTACCTACCATGCACATATGTATCGTGCGGTTGAAGAAATTGTCCAGTTTATCGAGAGATTAACAGTCAATAACAAAGCGTAATACGGGAATAAAGGATGAATTCATCTGATATAAATCAGCAGCAGCAGATAAAATTAAATAGTATGGCTATTTTACTTAAATGGTTGATGATTATTGTTGGTATCAGTGGCTGTTTTTCTGTACTATTCGGCGCTTGGCTAGCACACGGTAGTCAAACATTGTCTGTAAATGTGCAGTCTAGTTTAGCAACAGCGCTACAATATCAATTTATTCATACTCTTGCGCTATTCGCTACATTGGTTTGGTTAAAAATAACTAAGCCTTCCAAGGTATTACTTGTTGCAAGTTGTGCTTTTGTCGTAGGTATTTTATGCTTTTGTGGCACAATATATATTAAGTCTTTTTTTGATCTTGACGTTATTGGCAAGTTAACACCTTTTGGTGGCATTTCTTTTGCGATCGCATGGCTATTGTTAGCGCTAGAAGGTAAAAATAATTTTTAACGACACTTTTCTGTCGTGTTAATACTCTTACGCTCATACTTAATTAACAATGAACGTTGGATATAGAAGGTAAAAAAACATATGACCTCCATCGTATTATTTTGTCGACCAGGCTTTGAAAAAGAGTGTGGTGCAGAAATCCAAGAAAAAGCTGCTTGGAATGAAATGTATGGCTATTTAGAGCTAAAGAAAAACCAAGGTTTAGTGTTTTTTCATTTACATGAAAGTGCACATGGTGAAGCATTAATGAATAAGTTGCCTATTAACCGACTTATTTTCGCTCGACAGTGGTTTGTTACGGTAACTGATAAAATAGATCTTCCAGATTATAACCGTGTAGAAGCTATTACTGAAGTATTAGGTAATGACTGGCAATACAGTGATTTACGTATGGAAATGGCTGATGATAATGATGGTAAATCGTTAAGTAAGTTTTGTCGAAAATTGTCGGTACCTTTGCGACAAGCGTTACGTAAAAATAAGGTGCTTACTCAGAAGGGTAACAATTCTGCCGATGATCCTGAAGGCGCAATTTTACATGCGTTATTTCTCAGTGGACAAGAAGTTATTTTAGGCTTCTCATTAGCACGTAATAGCTCTCCACATGTTATGGGTATCCCTAGATTAAAGTTTCCTAGTGCATCACCAAGTCGCTCCACTTTAAAGCTTGATGAAGCCTTTTTACATTTTATTCCTCGTGATGAATGGGATGAACGGTTAACATCTGGTATGAATGCGGTAGATTTAGGCTCAGCACCAGGTGGTTGGACTTATCAACTAGTACGTCGCGGCATGATGGTAACGGCAATAGACAACGGTCTTATGGCTGAGTCCTTAATGGAAACGGGGCAAGTAAAACATAAGATGATGGATGGCTTTAAATACATCCCAATGAAGAAAAATGTTCATTGGTTAGTATGTGATATGATTGAAAAACCGCAGCGAGTGGCTAAGCTAATGAGTGAATGGTTATTACATGGCTACTGTAAAGAAGCTATATTTAACTTAAAACTGCCAATGAAAGGTCGTTTCCAACAAGTTGCAAACGATTTACAAACGATTAAAGATGCATTCGCTTTGCATAATGTGAGATATGAGCTTTATGCAAAACATCTTTATTATGATCGAGAAGAAGTTACTGTGCATGCGCGTTTACTTTCTCCCCCTCCACTGGGTAATAAGGAGTAATTATTTGAATCGTTAAATGAGATAAGTATGATTAACTTAATCTCATCTATAAAAATCGGATTATAAATAATAAGGCCCTCAAGCTTTAATAAACTTCAGGGCCTTATTTATTTATTTGATTTTTTATTGAGAAAGGAACTACTTATAGTCTCTCAAGTACTGCGTCAGTAAAGTCTGTAGTACCATGAGTTCCACCTAAATCACCCGTAGTTCTATCACCTGTTGCAATAACATCAGTGATAGCCGCTCTGATTTTCTCTGCCTTATCGCCCATATTTAGGTATTCAAGCATCTGAATTGCGGCGAGGATAACTGATGTTGGATTTGCTAAATTCTTACCAGTAATATCAGGTGCGCTGCCGTGTACCGCTTCAAAAATCGCACAATCTTCACCAATGTTTGCTCCAGGAGCCATACCAAGTCCACCGACTAAACCTGCACATAAGTCAGATAAAATATCACCAAATAGATTGGTTGTTACGATGACATCAAACTGCTCTGGATTCATAACTAGTTGCATACAGCAATTATCAACAATCATCTCTGTTGATTCAATCTCAGGGTAACGCAGGGCAACTTCTCGGGCAACTTTCAAAAACAAACCAGAGGTAGATTTTAAAATATTAGCTTTATGGACAGCCGTTACTTTTTTACGACCTTCTTTACGTGCAGTTTCATAAGCAAATGTTAAGATTTTCTCTGCGCCATCACGGGTAATAATACTCATCGCTTGAGCTTCTGTACCATCTTCTGAAGTAACTTGTCCAGCACCAGAATACATACCTTGGGTATTCTCACGAACGGTTAGAATATCGATGTTTTCATAGCGTGCTTTAGTGCCTTTAAATGATAATACAGGTCGTAAATTTGCGTAAAGCTTAAACTGTTTACGTAAGGTGACATTAATCGAGGTAAAACCTTCTCCTACTGGTGTTGTTAATGGGCCTTTTAAAGTAATCTTATTTTTTTCAATTAGATTAATTGTTTCTTCCGGTACTAACTCGCCATGCTTTTCTAAGGCGGTTAAACCGGCATCTGCAAATTCATATTCAAAATTACAGCCTGCTTTATCTAATACTTTAATCGTCGCATCA
Source organism: uncultured Colwellia sp. (assembly GCA_913049915.1). Taxonomy (GTDB): domain Bacteria; phylum Pseudomonadota; class Gammaproteobacteria; order Enterobacterales; family Alteromonadaceae; genus Colwellia. The sequence goes on along the minus strand of CAJWZC010000067.1, from coordinate 915 downwards.
ATAATGCTTGGGCCGATACCGTCGCCTGGAATTACTGTGATGGTTTGTTTAGTCATTAAGTTCACCTTGTCATAATATTGTAGAATAATAAATCGTCAGATAAGTATTAACTTAACAACGAGATATAGATAATTAATTTCATAATGCATAGCTGAGAAAAATTTACTCAAGTAAAGCCTAGAGACTAAGTGGTCAGCTCAGCGCTTTATTGGTGCGTTTATATCATGTTGATGCTATGTATGCGAGCTTGAAAGTTTTCAGTCTAGCTTCCGACAATTGTATTTTCAGTCGCTAGTAACTAAAAAAATAATAGTAGAGGGTAACTTAGTAAGTAGAAATCTGACTTTAGTCTATAGTGGGTACCGGTTTTTCTATACTTAGGTGGTTTTTAATGATATCCCATTGCTCAGGATAATGATCACCTAAACCAATTTCTTTTAGTAAGCCGTTAACAAATAATAAAAAGGTACACTCATCTTGTGTAGTAATACCATCAGATTTTACGTGCTGAGTACGGTAAAACATAACTTGGTAGTTAACTTTCTTAACAATTATTGCTTCTGTTATATCTGGGCTTCCTAACTGAGTTAAGGCTTGTTCAAAAGTAAATTTATCTAATATTATTTTAGCAATAAATTGGCGATTATAAGCTTCTTTATCTTTCCATTTCATTTGATCTGGGCTGTCATCATAGAAAGTAATAACAAGGGCAACAAAAATAGCATAAACCGTTAGCGCTAGAAGAATTCGACCTATTACTTTTTTATTCATAGTTATTTATCTTTTTACAATTAGCTTCTTTCAGCATTAATAGTAATTATATTACCATTAATTTCAGTGGCAGGGGAAGGGCTTGCTAAGCGGATATCTTTTAAATTAAAACCTAAAGGGATATCTTGCTTTAATGTTAATAAT
>CAJWZC010000066.1 GCA_913049915.1 uncultured Colwellia sp. | reverse complement strand
GCTGCTAAGTCATTTAAATTAATCGCACCAACAAGGTTTAACCTTGTTCTACTAATGGTAGTTTCATGAAGTCGTAATGCTTAAGCAATCATTGTTGTTGACCAACCTTCAGAGCGCAGTAAGACCGCTTTAATGCGATCTCGAACACGGCCATCACGACTTGTGTCGTGAAGTGCTTCAAGATCTATTTTTTCTTTGGTGGTCAGATTAATACTTTTGATGAGGGATATCATGATCCTCATCATTGTATAAATCAAGCACCTTCATTGATCATGGGTATATAACATTACAACAATACCGACATTACTTAGCTTAAGCAATAATCACGCCCTGACAAAAAATAGAATAAAAACAATTAATTAAAAATAAAAATAAAAGTTACTCACATTTAATAAATATCGTTAACTTTGACTGTAAAGAAATCCGACACTTTACAATTTCAGGCTGTAATATTAACTATTTGTTATTACTTTAATAATTTGCTAGCTTATGGGCATAAAAATTAACGCTACACTTACTTCTGCCCAATTGGCTTGGTATATTAGCCATGGTATTCGTTGTACTATTACCTATAAGCTATCAATAAGGTTTTCTATGAGCATAAAAAAATTATCTTTTACAGCAGTATTATTAACAGGGGCCCTACTCACCTCATCAATCGTTAACTGTGCAAATGCAAAAGACATTCCCATTTACCGTTGGGTTGATAAAGATAATGTCGTTCATTTTAGCCAAAACCTTCCAAAAAATGATGATTATAAAGAATTTAGTACAATCTCATCGTATAAAGCGTTATCTAAAGTAGAACGGAAAATCATTGCTAAACAAGATGCAGCAAATGAAAAATTTGAAGATCAAGAAAAGCAAGCAGATGAAGTTATAGCTAAAAATAAAGCTATGTATGATAAAAACTGTAAAGCCGCTCGACTTAATATTAAAATGTTAAACTCGTTAGGTGAGATACATGTTAATGAAGAGAAAAATGATGGCACTATAGGTAGCCGTCCATTAACCTCCAATGAAAAAGAAGATAACCTAGCATTAAGTATAAAACACGAAGATCTTTACTGTAGCAAATAGTATGGTTAACTATACTTAATCCTACTATTTACTAAGGTAGTATGATTAAGTATCAGTGCTAGCTAATATAATTACTTGTCTTATTCTCCAAGTTATCCCTAATATTATTTACACGAAAACGCTAATTGCCCTTCAAAAACACTGACTTCAATTGTACTGCCCTTAGTAAATTCATTACCGAGTATCTTTTGTGCTAATGGATTTTCAATACCTTGCTGAATCGCACGTTTTAAAGGTCTTGCGCCAAATATAGGATCAAATCCCACAATTGCTATTAACGACAGAGCCTCTTCATTTAATACTAAATTTAGCTCTTGATTAGCTAACCGAAACGTTAAGGCTTGAATTTGTATTTTTGCAATTTGCTTAATTTGCTCTGCAACCAGCGGGTGGAAAACCACAGACTCATCAACACGGTTGATAAACTCAGGTTTGAAGTGCTGACCTAATATGTTCATTACTTGCGCTTTCATTTCTTGATACTGACTATCACCAGCAAACTCTTGAATGATATCAGAGCCAATATTTGAGGTCATAATGATAACGGTATTTTTGAAGTCTACTGTTCGGCCTTGCCCATCGGTCAACCGACCGTCATCAAGGACTTGTAATAATATATTAAATACATCAGGGTGAGCTTTTTCTATTTCATCAAGCAATATTACTGAGTAAGGTTTTCTACGAACTGCTTCAGTTAAATAACCACCCTCTTCGTAACCAACATAACCAGGAGGTGCGCCGACTAAACGTGCGACCGAATGTTTTTCCATAAACTCAGACATATCAACACGAATTAATGCGTCTTGAGAGTCAAATAAAAACTCAGCAAGGGCTTTGGTTAATTCAGTTTTACCAACACCTGTTGGTCCTAAGAATAAAAAAGATCCTATTGGCTGGTTTGGATCACTTAAGCCTGCACGAGATCGTCTAATTGCATTAGATACTGAAGTTACCGCCTCATGTTGACCAATAACATTATGATGTAAATGATCTTCCATATGTAATAACTTATCACGCTCTTGCTCCAACATTTTAGCAACAGGGATACCTGTAGCTCGACTAAGAACATCGGCAATCTCAACTTCGGTCACTTTATTTGCTAATAAGGTCATTTCTTGCATTTCAGCTTGACTAGCTAAGTCTAATTGCTTTTCTAGCTCTGGTAATCTTCCGTACTGTAATTCAGACATACGATTTAAATCGCCTGTTCTTCTTGCCGCTTCAAGTTCAATTCGCGCTTGTTCAAGTTCTTCCTTTATCGTATGTGCACCATAAAGCGCTGCTTTTTCCGTGGTCCAAACTTCATCTAACTCATCATATTTTTTCTGCTTTACAAAAATCTGTTGAGATATGATTGCTAACCGCTTTATGGAAGCTTCATCTTCATCTTTTTCTAATGCTCTTTGTTCAAGTTTTAATTGAATTAACCGTCGTTCGAGTCTATCTAGATCCTCTGGCTTAGAGTCCATTTGTAAACGAATACTTGAAGCAGCTTCATCAATGAGATCAATCGCTTTATCTGGTAATTGTCTGTCACTGATATAACGGTAAGACAATGTTGCCGCAGCAACAATAGCGGGATCGGTAATATTTACCGAATGATGCAATTCATAACGTTCTTTTAAACCACGTAAAATCGCAATGGTATCTTCAACACTTGGCTCTTCTACCAATACTTTTTGAAACCGTCGCTCAAGTGCGGCATCTTTTTCAATATATTTTCGATATTCATCAAGCGTAGTGGCGCCCACACAATGTAAATCACCACGGGCTAATGCTGGTTTTAACATATTACCAGCATCCATAGCACCATCTGATTTACCAGCACCAACCATAGTATGCAATTCGTCAATAAAGAGAATAACTTGCCCTTCTTCTTTAGCTAATTCATTCAATACCGCTTTTAATCGTTCTTCAAACTCTCCCCGATATTTTGCTCCTGCCACAAGGCTACCCATATCAAGTGATAATACCCGCTTATTTTTCAGCCCCTCTGGCACTTCATTATTTACGATACGCTGAGCTAAACCTTCAACGATAGCAGTTTTACCGACACCCGGTTGTCCAATGAGTACTGGATTATTTTTAGTGCGTCGTTGTAAAACTTGCAAAGTGCGGCGGATTTCATCATCTCGGCCGATAACCGGGTCAAGTTTTCCCTGCTTCGCCAGTTCAGTTAAGTCAACCGTATATTTATTCAACGCTTGGCGAACATCTTCTGCATTTTGTTCCTCAACATTTTGACCACCGCGTAGATGATCGATTGCCGACTTTATCCGTTGTTGATTTGCGCCTAATTCAGAGAGAGTTTGTCCTAAAGTTCCCTTATCATCGATAGCTGCGAGTAAAAAAATTTCTGAAGAAATAAATTTATCTGACATTTTTTGCGCATGTTTATCGCAAAGGTTTAAAATTCGACCTGAGGCCGCTGATAGTTGCACATCACCAGCGCTATCCTGAACTTTAGCTAATGATTTTAACGCTTCTTCAAGCTTCTGACGTAAAGAGCGCACATCAACCGCAGCACTCTTTAATAACGTAATAACTGAATTTCCATTTTGATTCAGTAACGCCATCATTAAATGAACAGGTTCAATAAACTGATGATCCTTACCGAGGGCAAGTGATTGAGCATCGGCAATGGATTCTTGAAATGATTGTGTAAAACGATCTAATCGCATTTTATATCTCGTATATTTTCCTATAACACATAGTTAAGTTATAGGGCTAAAAGATTATTTTTCAATGTAATTTTAGATATATGATTGATATAGATTAGCAAGACCTTAGCTAATAAACGAAAGCATTAACGTCGACAGATAACACTCGCCATACGTCCAGTTAGTTTTTCCTTTCGATACGAATAATATTTATCGGTGTTCAGATAGGTACATTCTTCGACATTAGAAATTACCGTGACGCCTAGAGACTGTAGCTGTAGTCGTGCAATGTGGTGTAAGTCAGCTAAGTATTTACCATTTTTTTTCTTTAGAAAGGCATTATTAAAAGCCATATCTAACTGAGTAAAAGCTTCTTTAACTTCATCACCTACTTCAAAAGAATCTTTACCAATACATGGACCAAGCCAAGCAACAATATCAATAGGTTTACTGTGCATATTATCTATTGTTTTAGCTATAATATTCGTAACTAACGGCCGCCAACCACCATGTATTGCTGCAACCTCGACGCCAGCTTTATGACTTAATAATATAGGTAAGCAGTCAGCTGTCATTATTGCCAAAGCAATATTTTTATGACGTGTGATACTAGCATCGGCAATGATAGGTTGTTCATCTACACTGGTAACAATAACGACTTTATTGCTGTGTACTTGCTCAAGCCATTGAATATTTACTTCTTCAGTAATTTTTTTAGCTGACATAGCCAAAGCTGTTACTAACTGTTGGCGAATAAAGTGTTTTAGCTCGTTTCGATTATAAATAACTTGATCAGCGTTATCGCCAACATGTAAACCTAAATTAAAGCTATTAAACGGGTATTTTTTATTACTTAACTTCTCAACATCAAGCGATGCAACAACTGGTTGTTGATCATTTAAGGGAAATGGTTGTACTTGTTGAAGAGCAAAACGCGTTGTTTGTAATGCTAGAACTTTATCATCAGTTGAAAACGATGGATGAGGTGGCCATTTTACCAACTGAAAAGTAGCGTTGATAAAATTAGCCAGAGTATTATTATAAATATTCGTCTTCAGCATTAAGCTTGGTATCTTCTTGAAGAAGTTCAATTAGCTCAACAAAGTCTTCAGGTAATTCTGCATGCCAAGTCATTTCTTCTCCTGTTATAGGGTGAAATAAAGATAACATTGCTGCGTGTAACGCTTGGCGCTTGAAACCACGTAACTTGAATAATAACGCTTCGGTTGAGTTTTTTGGTGGACGAGGACGACCTCCATAAACAGGGTCACCTACTAGCGGATGCGTTATATGAGACATATGAACACGAATTTGGTGTGTTCTACCTGTTTCTAAACGTAAGCGTAAACGCGTATGTAAACGATATTTTTCCATTACTCGGTAGTGTGTTACCGAAGGTCGGCCAATAAAAGAAACAGCCATTTGCGTACGCTTGGTAGAATGACGACCAATTGGCTCATCAACTAAACCACCAGCTGTCATTACACCGTTTGCCACCGCTTCATATTCACGCGTGATCTCACGTAACTGTAAGGCTTCAACCAAGTTAGTTTGCGCTGGAATCGTTTTTGCTACTACCATCAAGCCAGTAGTATCTTTATCAAGACGATGAACAATACCTGCTCTTGGCACTACGTTGAGTTGAGGATAGTGATGTAACAATGCATTAAGCAAAGTGCCATCTGGATTACCAGCACCAGGATGAACAACTAAACCTACCGGTTTATTTATCACTAAAATATATTCATCTTCATAAATAATATTTAATGGGATATTTTGTGCTTCAAAACGTATCTCTGCTTCAACAGTTGCGTTGATTTCAATCTCTTCACCGCCATACATTTTCTCACGAGGAATGATTAAAACGTCTCCATTTACTCTCACTTGTCCGGCTACAATCCAATCTTTTAAGCGTGAACGTGAATAATCAGGAAACATTATCGCTATTGTCTGGTCAAACCGTTTACCTAAACATGACTCAGGCACTATATCTTTATGTTGAATGATTTCTGACATTAAATTCTCTTTTAACTGGTTTAACCCTAGCAAAATAATCAAATTACCATTTGCACTTTGCAAGGTAAGATTGCTAGGGTAGAATACATATTCTTAAATATAGAAACATTTTACCCGTTTACGTGGTGGTTTGATATTTATTTTAATTAAAACAAAGTAGCGATAATAAATTTCATGGCAAAATTGACAGTAAAAATTATTTTAACCGTTCTAGCATTGGCTCTAACTGGTTGTTCATCCTCTGAAGATGATATAGAGAAAGTTCCTGATAAATCAGCACAATCTTTGTTTGTTGATGCTAGGTCTGCACTTGATAATGGCTTGTATCAAAAAGCTATTCAAATATTGGGAGCTATTGATTCTCGATTTCCATTCGGACCTATCTCTCACCAAGTACAGCTTGATTTAATTTATGCTTACTATAAAAGTGGTAATGTGGCGCAAGGTATTGCGCTAGCAGATAGGTTTTTACGCCTAAACCCTAATAACTCAAATATTGATTACGTATATTATATGCGTGCACTTATCAATATTTCTACGGAAGAAAACTTATTCCAAGATATGGCCGGTATTGACCGTACCGATAGAGATCCTGAGGCTTCACGTAGTGCCTTTAATGACTTTAAGAACATAATAACTGAATTTCCAGACAGCAAGTATGCTGCTGATGCACGTAAGCGTATGATTTCCATAAAATCTCGTCTTGCACAATATGAAATTTCCGTAGCAAAATATTATATTAAGCGTGAAGCTTATGCTTCCGCGGCAAACCGAGGACGTTATATAGTTGAATATTTCGCACCTAGTCCTGAAATAGAGCAAGCGCTTGAGATAATGATTGAATGTTACGACAAGCTGGGATTAAAAGATTTACAGAAAAATGCGATGCAAGTACTTGCCGCTAACTACCCAAATAACAAATTAGTTAACTAACTACTTGTTTATATAATAAGTTATTAAAGCACTGATCTTAATTAAAAAAGCTAAGTTACTTGGGTAATTTAGCTTTTTTTTCTGTACGCTAATACAGTTCGATCAAACTTAACTGTCAGCTATTCTTACAACTATTTAATACTAACAGCGATATGCTTTTAAATAGTAAAGTCGTATCTTATATTGGCTATAAAGCTACACGACTAGTTTTATAGCGCAATAATATCAGAATCATCCCAAATAGTATTAATAAGCTGGCTCTTGGCTCAGATACAGTAGTAGTAATATTATCAAAAGTCGGATCTCTGGCCCAAGCAGAAATATGAAAAATGTCATGGCCATCAAAAGTATCTGTCATATCAAAAGTATCCTTCAAGTTATATGGCATAGTTAAATCGAGGCCACCACCTAACAAAGTATTGAAATTAAAGTCATAAATCTTCCAATCAGCCCCTGGTGTTGTAGTGTCGACATTTCCAGATTTAAATACTAACGCTAGATGATCAAAAACACCTTCACCAAATAGATCAAACAATGTAGCAGCAATGTCAAAGTCTGGCGTTATTGACCAAGTATCGATAATGCAACCATCTATACTACCGCCACCATCACAAAAAAATCGATATCAACCACATCTAAAATGTCAATTTCGCTTAAACTATTACCTGTTGCAGCATAATCAAACCCTAAACCATCATCTTTACCTAAATATACCCAACCAGGATCGGTGTTGACTGTATCATCATCAAAGTCCTGTAAGTCTGATGGCTCAATAAATACAAGGTCTGGATTATATAAGGGATCAAACAAGGTATTGTCAGAGCTTAGTAAAGGGTCCGCATTTCCACCCGTTTGTACTTCACCATTAAGCAAACTAACACACTCACTACTATTGGTAGATGATACATCTATGATCGTAGGAATTGGATCTAGCCTCAATGGATCATAAGCTAACTGAATGGTACTTAATGTCACATCGCTGGTTGCACATATGGTTGTCGCGGTAACAGTAAAACTAGCAAGCAGCATAATAACTAAGCTCAATAAAAGAATAATATATTTCATATCATTTCCTCCAGTTATTGAATAACCATTTAACAGCTTTGATTTAATCAACATATATTCGTTATCAAAAAAGCTGCATAAACTGCACCAAAGTATAATAACGATCATTTATCAACCATATAATTTAGTATGGGAAAAAATACACACAAAAGTGTAAAATAAACTGACAGTTTTAATACATTAAAGAGTCTTTAACTTGTATGAGAGAGACGTATGGGCTGAATAAAAAATACTAATGAAGGTTAGCTATTTTATCAAAAATAGCGGATTAAAAGTCAAATACAAGCAACGGCTTCAAACGATATTAAACCGCTGCTGTGTGTGTGAAAAACCGCGATACTTTATTAAATCGCTTCTCGATTCTCTTCACCCGTTCGAATACGGATAACACGCTCTACATCAGTAATAAAAATTTTACCATCACCAATCTTACCAGTTTGTGCAGTTTCTATAATAGTATTAACACACCGTTCTACATCTTCTTTGGCAATAACAATTTCTAATTTCACTTTAGGTAAAAAATCGACCATATACTCGGCACCACGATACAGTTCAGTATGTCCTTTTTGACGGCCAAAACCTTTAACCTCAGAAACAGTCATTCCTGTAACACCAATTTCACCAAGTGCTTCTCTTACATCGTCCATTTTAAATGGCTTAATAATCGCTTCAATTTTTTTCATCTGCGTTGCTCGTCAGTTAAGGTTGTATTATTTAAATAATAAATATATTACAGCGCGTTTATTGTGATTTAGCAATATCCAATTGGCTTTTAATTTTGTTAAACTAGTGAAAATACCTTATTTTACACTTACACCTTGTTAGGAAGTCTTATGGATCAGCAAACCATTATTGCCGAAATGAAAGTTTTACCTGAAATTGATGTTCAATTTGAAATAAACCGCCGTGTGGTCTTTATCAAAAAACAATTAGTACAATCAGGACTAAGTAATTTAGTCTTGGGTATAAGCGGTGGCGTTGACTCTTCAACTTGTGGACGATTAGCTCAACTTGCTATTAATGAGCTCAATGAGCAACAAGATGATAATGAGTATAGTAATAAATATCAGTTTATTGCTGTACGTTTGCCTTATGGTATTCAAGCAGATGAAGATGACGCCCAACAAGCTTTAGACTTTATTAAACCTAGTCATTGCTTAACCACCAATGTATTAGCTGGTGCCGATGGCATTCATCATGAAGTTTTACAAGCAATGAGTAAAGCCCAGATATTAACAGCGACTGATGGCCACATTGATTTTTCTAAAGGTAATCTTAAAGCGCGAGTACGGATGGCTAGTCAGTATCATATTGCTGGAATTATTGGTGCTTTAGTTATAGGCACAGATCATAGCGCAGAAAATATTACAGGATTTTTTACTAAATGGGGAGATGGCGCTTGCGATTTAGCACCACTTTTCGGTTTATCAAAAAGACAAGTTAGAACGCTTGCTAAAGCACTTGGAGCGCCTAGTATTTTAGTCGAAAAAGCACCTACCGCTGATTTAGAAGAACTTGAACCCGGTAAAACTGATGAAGATGCCTTAGGCATTAGCTATGATCAATTAGATAATTTTTTAGAAGGCAAACAAGTCACTACTGCCGTTAGCGAACATATAATAAATATCTATAAAAAAACACAACATAAAAGACAAGCGATTCCAACTATTTATACTTAAACGTCTATTAAAGTGCTATTAACACTTAGCTAAATCCATTTTTATTATCTATAACTGAATAACACAAGGCAGTTAATAAAAATGGATTTTTTATGCATCATACTCAGCAGGATCACTATACCCAAAATACGCTCAAAATCTCTACTTATGAGGGTCGATCAAATTTATGTCAAACAAAGATATGTCAAGGTATGACCTTAATTGAACTAATGATCAGTATAGGAATTACCTCGTTACTTACCACCATCGCTATACCTAGTTTTAACGATTTTATTATTCAACTCCGAGTCGACAATGAAATTTCACGTCTTGGCCGACTATTACTCACAGCACGGAATCAGGCTATAAGCAGCGGTAATAACGTTATTATCTGTCCATTATCAGATAATGGTACATGCTCAGTAAATTGGTTTGAACAGCTCAGTGTATTTATTGATAATAATGGTAATAAGCAATTTGATATCTCTGATGGTGAACAACTGATCACAACAAAAGGTCCATCATTTTCGGGTGATATACTAACATATGCGACTAATAGAAATAAAATAACGTATCAACCAACGGGGCATTTATTTGGTTTAAGCAATGGCACATTTCGTTATTGCCCAAAAGGACATAAAGATAAATCAAGGGCTATAGTCGTAGCAGGGTCTGGACGATTTTACGCGAGCACAGATAATAATAATGATGGCTATGATCAAACGCGTAATAATAAAAAAATTAGCTGTAATTAGTTAACTTTTATTATCGCCTTATGGATTAAAAGCCTTATTCATATTTTCTATGGTGAACGTTAATGGCCTATTTGATGATAAACTAAATCGAGAAAAGTCATAATACTCTAATTTTTTTTGGCTTAGTCTATGAGTAAATTTTATATAATGTGAACTTAAACTCGACTCGAATATGTCAATTACGTGGTGCCTTTTATCAATAGTAATAGTCTTACTATTAATATCTTTGAGCATAGCTAAAGACTTTGCACCAAGAGCAACATGCCCACCAAAAGATAAATTAACGGGATAATGGATATCGTCTACATCCCAATTAATACCACCGATAAGAATAGGGTAATCAATATTCGCGGCTAAAAGCGCTTTTTTTGCCCCAAAGGCCATAGAATCGTTAGCTGTCCAAATAATATCAACCTTAGCATGTTGCAGAATGCCTTTTACTTTTTCATAACTTTCTTTCTTAGATCAGTTAGCGACACAACTATCAAGCAGACGTAAATTTTTGTTAGCTTTTATAAAATCTAATAATCCTCGCTTTTGGTCAAGGGATGCGGGTGTAGTGTAATCTCCTTGTATGGCCAGTATATTGATCAATGACTCTGTATTGTCATTATGCTTCTATAATTTATTCTGCAAGCTATAAAGATTAATCAAACTATTAACTAGTTTTTTGCCTGCATTATAATTATTAGGGATAACACTACCTTTTAATAAATATTTTTCTTTAGCTGACAGCAATGACAAATCTTTATCATTTAAATTATTCAACAGCATAAAACTTACGATATCGCGACTAGCGAGTTGCTTAATAATATTTAACGCTATACCCTTTTCATTCACTAAAACAAAATACTTAGGCTGGTGTTCTACTATTTCGTCAACCAGTGACTTCATCAAAATATGATTACGATAAGCATATACAGTGACCAACTCTATATCTAAATCATCCGCGACAGCATCCATGAATTGCGTTACGTTCAACCAAAAATTACCGGTGGCATTTTTCTGTGGAAAGCTAGGATTTAAAAAACGACTTTAAAACCTTTAGCAAGACTATAGTTAACCTGACATAGTAGTACTAATAATAAGAGCCATTTTAGTAAAAATTATACATCTAAACCATCCACTTTAAACTGAAAGTCACTCTATCAAGTTTGGATTATTTAAAAAAACCTCCTGTCTCCATTATACTATTAACTCGCGTCACCCTTCTGTGGAAGACTGTACTATTCATAAAAAAACACATGCAAGTCAATTGTTAGGATTTCAATATTACTAACTGTTTATTACTCCATAACAATTTATTTCTTACATTATTAAAATACCATAGCATGGACATAATAACGATACTTCAAAATTAACTATAAGGAATTAATAAAAAATGATTAATCATATTATTTTGATTAATAACAATATTACTATCCTAGGTAACGATCACTTGTTAGTGAATCTTCCTATGAATTAACTACTCTACGAATTGGAGACATTAGACATGGTCAACGCAGGCAATAGTACTTAAAACAGAAATCTTAGCTAATTAATAGCTATATTACTGATATGAATATTATTTTAGACATAAAAAAACCAGCTAACATACTGGTTTTTCGTTCGAATATTAAACTTCGACTAATATTATTGTGATCAATAGGATTACTGAGCGATTTTTACTCGTATCTTATTCTTAGCAACTCTTGTTTCATGCAAGTTAGATAGTGCTACTTTTGCTTCAGCATCATTAGGCATAATAACAAAAGCAAAACCTTTCGATTTAGCGGTTGCTTGATCTAAAACTAAGCTACATTCTGTGACTGTGCCATGAGCGGAAAATAAAATACGAAGTTCTTGCTCTGTTGTTGAACGAGAAAGGTTACGAACTAAAAGTTTCATAATGAACCATTGGGTTGTTATCTATATTCTAATTGTCTCATAATTTGCAATAGACCAAGCATATATTATGTAATTAAAACAAAATAATTTATTGTTGCGGTCCATGCCATCATAATATCTCCTTTAATAGCGATAGTAATGCCACACATTGTAATAGACTGCTCAGCATTTGCCATAAAAACCCAATGTCTTAATGCATAATAAGCTAGAATTCATAACATAAAAAAAGTCCTAGCGACTTAACTCCGCTAAGACTTTATTTAGCTAGTAAAGTAATTATTACTTACTTCCTAAACGACTAAAGTAAATCAATTTAAGTTAAGAAAATCTATTATTATTGTTGTTTAATCTTTTCTATTTTATTGGCAATCGCTTGCAGCTAAGTTATCTTAAGACATAATCAGTAGTATGATCCAGCTACAATGAACGAGATCGATAAACTGGCGAGTGATACCACTGCAAAAATAAATACTGGCACTGCAATCAAAGCTGAAAATATCCTTATTTATATTAAAATAGAACTAAAATAACCTCTCGAACTATCATTTATTTGGCTTAGCTCATCGAACATTTAGTATTGTCCTGCAGGTCATAAAGATAAATCAAGAGTAATTTTTGTTGCTCGTTATAGCATGTTTTATACTAGCACTGACATTAACCATGATGGCAAAAATCAAAATCGTAGCCATACAGTAATTTAATGTGATTAAATCCCTTATCGCTTTTAATCATCTAGCAAATTAAAGTAGTTAACAATACTGAAACGTATTTTTCTAGAATATAAGCTAAAATAAAATAAAATAAGATAAGATAAGTCATAATCTTATCGTGATCTCATAGGAATACTTTCAAGTGAATTTAATTAAGTCGACCTTACTGATGTCTAAAACAGGTTTATCGCCTAGTGTGATACATATAATAATTTATCCATGATATAGACAGTCTGTGTGGCTGTAACACTTTATTATTGACGCTTGTTGATTTATTTATAATCATATAAAGGATATTTAGTAGTGATTGAGATTTAAAAATTATTATGAAAGTACTTTACACTTTGGCAATAATTATTTTTATAGCTTTATTGACTGTAGGTTGCAGCGATGGTGATAGTGGTGGTTCTGATGTTAATAATACACCTGTAGCTGAATCACAAACGCAGACTGAAGGGTAAACCTTTAAGCTGATACTTGTTGGCACTGATGCCGATGATGATTCCTTGGTTTATGAGGTTATTACTGAACCAAATAGTTTATCTGTCACCCTCGATGGTAATCAGATCACGCTTAGCACTATAGACCCGTTCTTTTTTGGCCAAGACAGTTTCCAGTTTTCAGTAACTGATCGATCGAAGGTAAGCAGTACTGCCAAAGTTATACTCAATATATTGGCAGTAAACAATGCACCAAACGTAGACAATAATGATGTATGGATATTAGATGAAGACAGTGAAATAATTAAGGAACCAACTTTTGGCGACGTTGACAATACCACCGACGACCTGACACTAAAAACTATATCTGCACCTGAGAACGGTAGTTTAATTGAATACAGTAGCTCAACGCCTGATAATCGCCTGTTCCGTTATGTCCCCAATACCAATTACTTTGGCTCTGGCACTTTTAGCTATCAAGTGACTGATCGTGAAGGTTTGCAGAGTCCCATCGGTAACATAGACATTGTCGTCAATAGCGTGAATGACATACCGATTGCTGTTGATAAGCAATTTCAAATTAACGAAGACGCGCCAGCAACAACATTAACCTTAGAAGCAACTTATGTCGACGATAGCGAACTGACGTTTGAGATCATCTTAGACGCGAAATTAGGTAGTTATACTCTCGACGGAAATCAATTGACTTACCTGCCTAAGACTAACGTAAACGGTACTGAGAAGTTAGTCTTTACTGCCACTGATGTACAAGGCAACACCTCATTTCCAGCTGATATCGTTATCGAAATTATACCGGTTGAAGATGCACCAGTGCCAGAAGTTGGACGTGCTTTTGCTTATCAAACTAAAGGGCGTGAAATTAGTTTTGAACTGAAGGGCACTGACGCTGAAACCTCAGATTTAGATTTGCTATTCACCCTAGATGATAGTGAGACTGAGCAAGGTGTTGCTATCACTTTAGTAAACAGACGGATTAACTATATCCCACCTACTAACTTTATTGGGGAAGATACCTTCAATTTCAGCGTTAGCGATGGCCAGCAACAGGTTTCAGTAACCTTTACCATAGAGGTAGCTAAAGCCTATCCCGGTAGTGTTAGAATTAGAAAGCCAGAGCCATTTTTCATCCAAGGCTATCAAACCTTTTCCTCTAAATTCCAACCACCGAGAGAGGTTACCTTAACTAACAGCTACGATATTTTTGAAACTGAGGTAACCAATGGCCAGCTCATGGAGATATTATATTGGGCGATCGATCCTAATCAGGATGGTGATCGTAGCGATGCCTGGGTTAAAGTGGTTGTAGTAGATAATGATCTGGATGATCCTGATTCACCGATCTATAATTTCGTCTATCTTGTCGAAAATAGCCCGCTGAACCCTTATCGGATAAACCCTTGTTTCGATTATTTCTGGTTCAATGTGGGGTAACGCTTTTAGATCGATGTATTTTTCCGCAGATTAAATGGCAGAACGACGAATTTTATTTGGTTGATACACCGTTTCATCCCGATGGCGACATAGATAGTCGACGAAAATATCCAGCCATTTCAACAACGCGCGAAGATGGTTTGTTTTTTTCCTGGGCCATAAATCAACTTTTAGGGTTACCGCAGACTATCAGTTTAGTGGACTTCAGCGTTGATACTACACTTGCCGGCTTCCGCTTGCCGACAGAAGCTAAATGGGAATGGGCTGCCGATGTGGGCTGGGATAGCGCGAAATATACCTGATGGTTTGAGGATAACTCTAGCCCCCAGGTAGAGCCTGATGATTCTTTTTCAAACTTTTTTGCTAGTGGTGATGTCTATGAACGTTATGAAAGACCCGTAACCGAAACCACATATCCTGAAACGACACCGGTTAAGTATTACTCAGCCAATGCTTTTGGCATCTACGATATGCTAGGAAATGCTGCCGAGTGGGTGCTCGATATTTTTGATCCGGGTGCGTATGACCCGGCAGGTGACTGCTTTAACCAAAATGTTATTCCTCCAGCTCCTATACCCAATTGTTTTGGGCCAGCGGCTACCGACCCATTAATTACCTCAGCCTCGTCAGACAACGGTGACACATCTCGTGGCGGTCATTGGAATTATGAGCCCGCGGTATTTACCAATACGCAGCGAGACAACCGCACAGCACTAGCGCTTTCCCATGATGGTTTTAGATTAGTTAAGCCCGACTTATAAAGTTTGCTTTAAATAGCTTTCAGTCCTTTAACAACAGTAAAACTTCCAGTCATTGGAAAAATATGGTGTTAATTAAATTTATAGATATTTAATAATATTTTTCTTAAATGGACGCTCGATGCTGGGATTATCTTTTATGGCGTATAAATGAACAGGATAAGATTTCGCCTAAGAAAATAGCGTTCAAGTAATAGAGTAGCGGTATTTAAGATAAAAACGTCTTAAGGTTTACAGATACTAATCTCATCATACCTAGTAAATCAGATCTACTAGGTGTGATTAAATTCAGTTATAGCTTACATCAATAACAAATAAGTTACTTAAGTGCCGCTTTTGTGATTTCTTGCTGCTCAGCTTTATTAATTTCATTTGCTATAGCTTTTGGTGAACCTGTATTTCGACATAACCAATAGTATGCTCCAGGTACAATGAACAAAGTAAATATACTCGCCAGCGATACACCAGCAAAAATTACCACACCAATAACCATTCTACTTTCTGCACCTGGTCCCACAGCAAAAACTAGCGGTATTGCACTGGTTACAGTAGTAAAGGTTGTCATTACAATAGGACGTAAACGTTGCTGCGAGGCACTAATTAATGCCTCTTCAAAAGCAATACCTTTATCTCGTAACTGGTTTGCAAACTCTACAATTAAAATACCATTTTTAGCTGCTAAGCCTATCAGCATAACAATACCAATTTGGCTGTAGATATTTACACTCATGCCCATTAACTCGAGCCCTAAAAGTGCACCAACTAGTGCTAAAGGTACCGTAAGTAAAATAACAAAAGGATGAATAAAGCTTTCAAACTGCGCAGCTAATACTAAATAAGTAATTAATAATGCCAACAAGAACACAAATAAAATAGAGCTGCCTGATTCTTTTAGCAATAACGACTCACCTTTATAATCTACTTGCACATGTTCTGGTAATTTATTCTCGGTTACATCAACAAGAAAATCTAAAGCATCACCTAAAGCGTAACCATCAACCAAGTTCGCCGTCACCGTGATACTACGTAAGCGGTTATAACGATTCAGTCGCGATGATGTCGCATTTTCACCAATATTTAATACACTAGCTAATGGGATTAGTTTATCTGTTGTTCTAGAACGTACATAAA
Organism: uncultured Colwellia sp.; assembly: GCA_913049915.1. Classification (GTDB taxonomy): domain Bacteria; phylum Pseudomonadota; class Gammaproteobacteria; order Enterobacterales; family Alteromonadaceae; genus Colwellia. The sequence continues at coordinate 4,540 of CAJWZC010000066.1, read as the reverse complement.
GATTATCGATATCTGTTGGGCTTTGAAATTGCCTTTCATCACCCTCAATAATTACATCATATTCTTCACCCCGATCAACAAACGTAGTAACACGCCGTTGACCAAGCATAGTCTCTAAGGTCTTTGCTATATCACCGACGGGTACACCTAAATCATAGGCACGTTCACGATCTATTTGAACTAATAATTGAGGATAGGTTTCTTTATAGTCACTATTAATATTCGACAAGTTAGGATTCTTTTGTGCTTCAGTAATCAAGATATCACGCCATTGAGCGAGTTCTTCGAAAGTATTACCCTGTAGAACAAAAGACACTGGAGAATTACCGTCACCGCCACCACCGATACCACGGCGCATAATAGCAAAGGCACGTACATCAGTGACACTTTGCATATCGCCGTTTATCTTATTAATAAAACTAAAAGTATCAATGCTACGTTCACCCCATTCAGGTAATCCAACAATAGCAATACCACCAATGCCACCAAAACCAGGTACACGCACTAACACTCGTTCCAATTCACCTTCTACTTGATAACCTAAAAGCTTTTCTTCAATTTTATGCATGTTTTTAATGTTATTTTCATAGCTTGCGCCTTCTGCGCTTTGCATCATTAAAAAGAAATTACCGCGATCTTCTTTAGGTGCGTATTCAGAAGGTAATTTATTAAATAGTAAAAAGACGGCTGCTAGTGCTAAGCTCAACACGAGCACGATCAGCATAGGTTGATGAATACTACTTTTGAGTGCGCGGCCATAAGATGCTTCAAAACGAGCAAAAGCGCGATCTAACTTTTGACCAAAGGAAGAACTCCGTTCTCTATGCTTCAACATTTTTGAACACATCATTGGTGTCAATGACAAAGCAGTTAGGCTTGAAAAGATTACTGCTGCAGCTATAGCGATAGCAAACTCAGTAAATAATCGTCCCATATTACCAGATAAAAAGACCAGAGGTACGAAGACAGCAACAAGTACTAAAGTGGTAGCTACAACAGCAAAAGCAACCTCCCTCCCCCCTTCATAGGCTGCCATCAAAGGTGTTTGACCATTTTCGATACGACGATAAATATTTTCAAGTACAACAATAGCATCATCAACGACCAAGCCAATGGCAAGTACTAAGGCGAGTAGTGTTAATAGGTTGATGGAGAATCCAAACCAAGATAACGCCATCATTGAACCAATTAAAGCAACGGGCACAGTAATTGCTGGTATAAGGGTAGCGCGGACATTACCTAAAAATAAAAAAATAACTAATACTACCATCAACATGGCGATAATTAACGTGTTATATACTTCGTCAATCGAGCCTTGAATGAAAATAGAACTGTCATAACTATTAGTAATAGTGGTACCAACAGGTAAAGTATTACGAATAGCGAACATCTCTTTTCTTGCTGACTTAACAACATCTAAGGTATTACCTTTTGATTGCTTAATTACACCTAAGCCAACCATATTCTTACCATTACCACGAAACATGTTTTCATCATCTTGCGCGCCAATAAACACTTCAGCAACATCACCTAAACGTACCAATGAATTATTTTCAGAACGATCAATAACCATATTGGCAAAATCTTGCTCTGATAAATAACTACGTTCTACTCGAATAGAAAAATCTCTATCTACCGACTCAATTCGTCCTGCTGGTAATTCAACATTTTCCTCACGTAAAGTACGTTCAATATCCTGCACGGTAATATTACGCGCTGCCATAGATGCACGGTTAAGACGTATTTTCATCGCATAGGTACGTCCACCACCAACTTGAATACGAGCAACACCATCAACCACGGCAAAACGGTCAACTATATAACGATTTGCATAATCGGTAAGCTCTAACGTACTCATGGTTTCACTTTGTAAAACAAACCAGACAATAACGTTTTCATCATCATTAGCTTTAGATACTTCAGGGGGATCTGCTTGCTCAGGTAAATTATTGAGGGCCCTTGATATACGATCGCGTACATCATTAGTTGCTGCATCAATATTACGATCTAAATTAAATTCAATAGTAATACTAGAACGACCTACACGGCTATTTGAGTTAATGGTTTTAACCCCTTCAACGCCACTGATCCTATCTTCAAGTAATTGAGTTATTTTAGTTTCAACTATTGCCGCTGATGCACCTGGATAATTGGTACTGATATTAACAATAGGTGGGTCAATATCGGGATATTCTCTTAATGGCAACATTAAGAAAGCGACAATACCAAAAGTAATAATAAGTAAGTTTATAACGGTTGCAAAAACTGGTCTTTTAACCGATAAATCAGATAAAATCACTAGCTGTTGCTCCCATTTTCAGGCGCACTAGCTTCTGCTTTACCTTCTTGTCCAACAATACTCACAACAGAGCCATCACGGAGTTTAAGGGCTCCTTCTACAACCACTTGTTCGCCTTCAAGTAGGCCTGATATCACTTCCACCACACCAGGAAGACGTCGTCCAATTTTTATCGCCTTACGTACGGCTTTTTCTTCTTTAACAACAAAAACATAATGAGTACTTTCTATCGGGATAATGCTGCTTTCTGGTAATTGTAGGATATTTTCTACTTGCAATAACACGTTAATATTAAGCAACATACCTGGGCGGAGATTTAACGCTTTATTATTAATGGTAGCGCGTACTTTAATACTACGCGTACTTGAATCAATGCGACTATCAAGAGCAGTAATTTTTCCTGTAAACTCTTTATCTTGGTAGGCACTGTTAAAAGCAGTCACTTGTTGACCCACATGTATATGGGTAAGTAAACGCTCAGGTAAATAAAAGTCGACCTTCATACTACTTAAATCATCTAAGCTAGTAATAACATTACCAGCATCAATATAGGCTCCTTTACTCACTTCACGAAAGCCCAGCACACCAGAAAATGGCGCACGAAGTGTTAAATCATTTAATTTAGCGTTTGCACTAACAAGTTGTGCTTCAATTGCTTTGGTTTTTGCTTCTTGCTGCTCTACTAAAGACTTAGAGGTGGCTCTACTTGACAACAACTCAGTTAAACGTTTTAAATGCGCCTTTGATTCAGATAAATTGGCGGTTAACTCGTTAACTTTTGCCAGTTCCTCTTGATTATTTAATTTAACTAGCAATGCACCTTTTTTTACGTTTTGACCATCGTCAAAATAAATTTCATCAACAAGATCTGAATATTTACTGGTAATAATCACTTGCTCATTTGCACGTGCTGTACCAACTGCTTCAACAATCTCAATAAACTCAGCAAGTACCACTGGTACCATTTTTACCGCAACAACACGTTTAAATTTACTTTTTTCCTGCTTAGCTTCAGGCCATTGTAAATAAATAATTAAGGATACTAGAATGGCAACTAAAATGAATAAGGGTAGTCGACTAGTAAAAGTTGAAGTACTCGTTGGCGCTGTAGATACAGACTTATTTGACATAAAGATTCTCTAATAGCATATTGATAGTAAGGTAAAGATTGTACATTCATCGATTATTTACACACAAATACTATAACCCATAGACCCTTTAATAGCATTTACCTAGCCAGTAACTTAGCTTAAAATATTGACCACTTAACGCAAATCAACGCAAAAGAGATAACCCCTTGAATAAACTAGCCGTATTAGCCTTTGCCGTATTATTATTTCTTAGCTCCATGATGTGGTATCTCGCTAATGGATCTTTAAATGATTACCTTAAAAGCCAAGTTATATTACAGAGTGAATACTATAGCGATCAACAAGTAACACTGCTCAGCGCAGACTTCTCAAATAATACCGGCACTACCAGCTTTAATGACTTTTCCCTAAGTAATATCGAAGGCTTAACTCAGCCTCAGTTATTTATTATTAATAACATTAGCGCACAATTGGCAGAAGTACCTACTCAGCAATTATATTCACCGAGCATGCAGAAAAAAACAACCACTATTGTTCATATTAAAGAAGTTCGCTTTGATAATTTACAGGCTTGGTCTGAGGAGTTTAAAACGACTACCTCAGGTGAAACGAATATAGAAATAGTGTTAAAAAAAATTAGTATGCAACTCGCCAAAGATTATCCAGCGCTATACCCCCAAATAAGTGCTGAGCTATACGCAAAATTATACCCTGAGCGTAGTGAGAAATTAGCCTTAGAAGATTTAAATACAAAAAAAATAGTACAAGAGATAGAAATCAATCAAGCGGTATTAGCCTCCAATGAAGCTAAATATAAAAAACGCCTGTTAGGTAAAGCACAGACTCGCATCATCATCACATCAGTGATAATTGAACAGTTGACACTAACCATCATTAAAAATAATAAAACGATAACAAAACATTTGCAAAATGTAGAGCTTGGTAGTTTTGGTGGTGAAAATGGTTTAGCGAGTAATCAATTAGGTGGTGAACTACTTAAAAAAATATTAGCTAAATTAATTAATACAGAACAAACTAAGGCAGTAAAAATAGAAACTAATATATAAAAAATCCGTGATAAATTAATATTTATATTTATATTTATATTTATTAAAAATTTACTACAGTTAATCAATTTTTGCAGATACAG
>CAJWZC010000065.1 GCA_913049915.1 uncultured Colwellia sp. | reverse complement strand
GGAAGATAAAATTAAGCTGGTTTATACCCACTATGATCGCTATATCGTTGGCGGCGTTGTACCAAAAGCTGGCTCAGTTACCCTTGACAGTATTGACCCGTTAAAAGCTGAGTATTTTCTCGATCGTCGCGAATTGGGTATCATCAATATCGGTGAAACAGGCAAGGTAACCGTAGATGGTGAAGTCTTTCAGTTAAATAACAAAGAAGCCTTGTATGTTGGCGCTGGTGCTAAATCAGTGGTTTTTTCAAGTAATACTGCTGCAACACCGGCACGATTTTACTTAAACTCAGCCCCAGCCCATACATCTTACCCCAATAAAAAAGTCGGTATGGCTGACGCTAACGTTTTAAACTTAGGCTCTGCGGAAACATCAAATGAGCGCACTATCTACCAACTTATGATCAACGGTGTGGTGGATACCTGTCAACTACAAATGGGCTTAACGGTGCTTAAACCCGGTAGTGTATGGAATACCATGCCAGCCCACCAACACGACAGACGTATGGAAGCTTATCTTTATTTAGACCTTGCTGAAGATCAAGCTGTTAGTCACTTTATGGGGGATCCAAAAGAAACTCGTCATATCTGGACTGCGAATGAGCAATGCGTGGTATCACCACCTTGGTCAATTCATAGTGGTTGCGGTACCAGTAATTATGCCTTCATCTGGGGCATGGCGGGTGAAAACCTTGATTATACTGATATGGATCACTACGGCCCTTCAGAGTTACGTTAATAACTTCAAAAGAAGTTTTCAATCTGCATCTACGCATATGTAGGTGCAGCCTAGAACAAAGGACCTGCACCTAAAAATCTTGCACATTTCAACTAGACTCCCTATGGATATAATATGAAAAGTACGTTTATGCTGATGAATAAATTTCGTCTACGCCCTCTCTTATTAGTAAGATTATTGTTGTCTTTATTACTGACATTATTACCGACAGTAATGTCTTCTGCCATTGCAGCCGACGACAGGCCGAATGTGCTGTTAATACTTACCGATGATCAGGGCTATAGTGATGTGGGTTTTAACGGCAACCCCATCGTTAACACCCCAACGCTTGATAAAATGGCATCACAGGCAATTGTCTTTGATAATTTTTATGCTCAGCCAGTTTGTTCGCCAACGCGCGCGGCACTGATGACCGGACGTTATGCGATACGATCTGATGTTATCGGTACTCAGCAAGCAGTCTCTACCTTACCTCCCTCAGCGACTACCATAGCTGAAGCCCTTAAAGCGGGAGGTTACAGAACCGGCCTTTTTGGTAAATGGCATCTCGGTGATAATGCCCCTGCTAGGCCACAAGACCAAGGATTTGACCGCGTATTAACCCATGAAGCGGGCATGATCGGTATGACTTACAGCCCATTGGATGGCCAATCTTATTTTAATCCAATCCTTAAGGAAGATGGTGTTAATAAACGTTTTAGTGGTTATAGTGCTGATATTTTTACTGATGCGACCATTGATTTCATTCTCGCAACGGATAATGCTGATAACAAGGCACCCTTTTTTGCTTATCTGTCTTTTAATACCCCGCATCACCCACTTACCGTTAGCGATAAATATGCTGACCCCTACCGCAAAGTCGGCTTAAGTGAGGAAACATCCCGCTATTACGGCATGATCAGCAACATTGATGAAAATTTTAAACGGGTTTTAGCAGCCTTAAAAGCTAAAGGCGTTGCAGATAATACCTTGATTATTTTTCTCGGCGATAACGGCACATCTAGCCTGCATAAACAAAAAGATCTCTGGGAGATTGGCCTTAAAGGGCGTAAAACCTATGTCTATGAAAATGGTATCCGCGTGCCAATGTTTATCAAACTCCCCCTTTCACAAACAACACAAGCAACACAAGCAACAACGACTCAGCCAAAAATAACGGTAAAAAGAATAACAAATTTGGCCTCGGTTGAAGACTTAATGCCAACCATACTCGATATCACAAAAGTCTCAACTAAAGTGCAATTTGATGGGCAGAGTCTTGTTCCTGTACTAGCTGATCCCTCAATTGAACTGCCTGATCGCTCGTTCTATTTTCAGTTTCATCGCGGCACCAAGCCCGTACCATACAGAAACATTGCCGCTAGAAAAGGAGCATTTAAGCTGGTGCAACCGGTAGGTCGACAAGGTGAATATAGCGACAAAACAGCTCGCTTTGAGTTGTATAATATTGAAAAAGATCCAAATGAGCTCAATGACATAGCAGCGAGCAACCCAGAAAAACTTAGCGAGTTAAAAGCCGATTATGATGCCTGGCTGGAGGATGCCAACGCAAACGGCATTAATCCGGTTAAAACATGGATTGGCAGTGAACTGCAAAATCCAGTGAATTTAACCCGCCAAGACTGGCAAGGTGGTGGCCTTTTTGATGGTGATAATGGCTTTTATGATCTTGAGGTAAAAACGGCTGGCAAATACCGCCTGACCTTTCGTTGGAGTGACTTGCTGCATAAAACTCATGATGTCACCATTAAACTTAATGATACAGTTATCAAAAAACAAATTTTATTAGAAGAGTCAGAAGCGCGCATCGAAGAAATTCAGCTGGATAAAGGACCACTGCGTCTGGAAGCTTGGGTAGATATCGATAATAAGAAGAATGGTTTTAGATTTATTGAGATTGAGAAAATAGCAGGCTAAAAGAACTGGCAATAAAAAGAGCAGATCATGCCTGCACGGTTCAAGAAATACATGATGATGAGTATTTGTTAATACTCACCACCTCAATCAATATAATATGGAAATACTACGCTATGAATTACAAAGGTCAGTTTTTAAACCCCTTATGGTTATCGTTTATTTTATTCCTTAGTTTATACGGTCAATCGGTACAGGCATTTAAAGAACAAGGCAAACAAGCATATTCACAAGAATACCAAGTTAAGGCCTTTAACATCTATCAACGCAGGGCACATTTTGGCGATGTTGATGCTCAATTAAAATTGGTCAGCTGCTATGCTCAAGGTGTTGGGGTGGAAGCTGATATGACGATGTCTGTGCTTTATTTAAAGCTGGCAGAAGGTCATGGCAGTAAAATAGCAAAAGATAAAATCGCCTCGTTTACGGCAAAACAAAAAACGGCAATCCAGACACTATGGCATGAAAGCGCCATCCAAAAGAAATATGGCTATGATGTATTAGTTAAAAACATTTTACCTGAATTGCTTGAAAAAGAATTCAAGCTGCGTCCTCCACGTCAAATGTCTAAAACTGAGAGTGTGTCTCGCTCTATGTTCGCCCCAAGAAGGAACCTATTGACATCTCTTATTATTAACTATGATGTCGGCCATGATGGTCGAGCGCGAGATATAGAAATAGACAATAATATCGGTATGGATCATATTGCTTTAAAGGGCGCTCTAGAGCAGGAGGCACTCAAACAATATCGTCCAGCCAACAAACTAAAAAATAAAAAACTGAAGGTGCGCTCTTTTGGTCATCGTAATGTATGGGCACAACGTTCTATTAATGAGAACGCTATAAAGGATAGGTTACCGAGATTTTATAAAAAAGTTAAAAAACTGCGTGTTAACGCAGATAAAGGCAATGCCAATGCCCAATATCAACTTGCGATGCTGATTTTAGCCTTCCCTGCTTTAGAAATTAATACCATGAGTTATATCAAGTACATTGAAATGGCCGCAAAAGCCGGTATCCCAGAAGCTGAAGCTGAATTTGCTCAATTATTACTGACCGGTAAGAAGATAAAAAAAGATCTCGATCAAGGCATAAGTTATTTACTTAGCGCGGCACAGTCAGGTTACGCCAGGGCGCAGTACAAGTTGGCTCGTCAATTTTTAAGCGGTAGGATCATTGAAAAAAATGAACATAAAGCTCAGTTTTGGTTAGAACAATCAGAGACTCAGGATGAGATGTATGCAAAATTCTGGTTGGCGCGACTTTCCCTGACAAGTGAAGATCAGGCGCTTAGAAACCCTGAGTTAGCCAAGCAGTTATTAGCTAATGTGGCCAGACAAGAAAGGAACAATCCGAACTGGTATTACTTTTCTGCGCTGGCTCAATTGCAACTTGGCGATAAAAAACAAGGTCGCAGTTTATTAACTGACGGCATTGAACTAGCTGAAGAATATTCATGGGATCTGAGTGAATTTGAACAATTATCTGAGCAACTAAAGGTGAAATCTGATGTTTAATATTTTAACAAAAACAAACTTGTGCTGGATTTTATTTTCCCTGGTGATTTTGTCTATAACGGCATGTTCTTCTGTAGAGAGACGCTATCAAACTCAAGCAATCAATCAATATATGCCGGCCAGTTGGATCAAATACAATGAAGCAAGCCAGGCACAGAAGGATAAAAAGTATTCCGGTTATAAATTGGTCCAAAACGCGCTGGAAATAGATGAAGGTTTGCAAGAGGTACTCAATTATTATGGTCAACCAGATTTTGTTAAAGCCAAATCTAAACGTATACTTAACCTGGCTTATTTACAAAAAGGCATAGTGTTGAGTTTTCATATTAACTCTGATACGGCACCCACTGTATACGGGTATGCGGAATATAATGATCTGTCTCAACAGCTAGTTCGACTGTTTAAAAACAGCAATCAAGCCGCTGACTAATGCCAATTGAATTGGCTATGTTCACCTTAACGGTGTCTGCATAGCCAACATACTGTTTGCATTATCATTTCCTTCCAAACTGATTTTATTTCACCAATAACGACCTAAACCTCAATAACACTGTCATCAAAAAACAAATTTTATACTCAGAGTCAGAAGCGCGCATGGAAGAAAATAACTTTCCATACTGGAAACTAAAGGAATAAAACGATGACAAATGGTAATAATCAAATCTCTACGGAAGAGGCTGTAGCAGCGCTTGAAACTTTAGAGAGTACTAAACGAAAATTAATTATATCTTTCAGACCGCCTTTATGGCTTGATTTTCTTATCTCTTTGTTCGTAGGGATGACCGTTTTCGCTGGGACTCAGAGCAGTGGTAATAGTATATGGACATTTATAACTATCCTATCCATCGCAGCCACGCTTATTAGCATCTTTTCATGGTATATCGTGGTTCGCCTAAGGGGCGTGAAGGAAAATTTTGTACCTGTCGGTTTCAAAAATATAATTTTTCACATCGCTCGGACAATTCTTGTGGCACTGGTAGCATTTGGATTAATTGCGTTATACAAAGCTGGTTTCTTATGGATACCTTACGTTTTTGGTCCACTCAGTGCCATAATTATGTCTTACATGCTTTATGGAAAGCCCATGGGCGAGTGGAAATGAATAACTCACAATTTGACACATTAATTCATGCGCCTAATCGGCTGAAAATTTGTGCCTTACTCGCATCTGCTGCCTCAATGGAGTTTGTGGTATTGAAGGAGCAATTAGAAGTGAGCGACTCTGTTCTTTCAAAACATATTAAATCTCTGGAAGATGCTGGCTACGTTTTACTTGACAAGAAAGCGCTTAATGGACGTCAGCGGACCTGGTTATCGCTATCGAAGGATGGACATAAAGCCTTCTCCGGTCACGTTAAAGCGCTAAAGGAAATAGTGGGATAGGGAGTTCAAGCTTAATCCATAGAAAAATATACCTCGACTAATCTTAAGTCGAGGTGTACTAAAAGACTTTTCAGAACTATTTAAGTCCGCTAATTATTTCGTCAAATTTTATTATGAACAGACAATTTTAAATTTATCCTTAGGGCATTATCGATACAAAAATCTAATCCAAACCAGCTATAAACCCTTACAGAGTTTCCCAAAATAACATTTAAATGAATATGGGAGAGGCGGACCTAAGCCTTGAAGGCAACGACACCTGCGATGAGTACCATCAAGGTGCCGCCATTAGGTTCATTATGCGTTTGATATTAGAGACAGCATCCTACACTGCCTGCTCTGCAGCTTCGATAGTGGCAGATTTCTCTTGGTTGGTGGCTACCTTGGTATATATGGTCAACCCCGCTAAATCGTTAGTCGGTTTTGGTGTCAATCGACTGACCAGATAACCCACTATGATGCAAGTACCTACGCCAATACTGATAAAGACTGTTGCATGTACATCCATATAGGTTTTTGCGTAATAATTAGTGGCGACCGAGATGATCACGCCGCTCCAAACGCCCACAGTATTCGCACTTCGACTAAAGATACCCAAGACAAAAACGCCAGTAATGGGACCAATCACTAAGCCGGTTATCATCAGGAATAAATTCCAAACCGATTGCAAATCACTCAGATTGGCCAGTACCAACGCCATGCTTGTGCCAAACACACCCAATATCAGTGTGAGATAACGACCGACACGTAAACACTGCTGGTCTGTTACTTGTGGATTAAAACGGCGGTAGATATCTTCAACGCCCAAGTTTGCTACACTATTCATCGCACTAGATACCGTTGAAATGGTCGCGGCAAGCAAGGCGACCACGACAAAACCTGCCATACCAACTGGCAGTGTTGATGCAGCAAAAAATGGGAAAACACCATCAGCCTTGAGCGCCGGACTTAACACCTCAGCACGGGTGACAAAATACAAGAACAACAGTGTGCCAAGGCCAAACAAAATAAAGTTCAGCGGCACTGCGATAAACAGTTGCGCAATGGAGGCTTTTTTAGCGGCTTTCTCATCAACGGTACACTGGACGCGCTGGATAAAGTTTTGGTCGCCAATATAACCCAATGATGTGGCAAGCGAATTCAACAGCAGCACTATCACCACGGGGGCTGTCCAATCCCAAGAAAAATCAAACATGTACAGTTTATCTTGGCTTGTCATAATTGCCCAAGCTTCAGTCGTTGATACTTCCAGCGAGAGATAAGCAAAAATGCAACAAGCAACCACAGCGATGAGCATAATTATCGCTTGCAGCACATCTGTCCAAATTACGGCTTCTAAGCCGCCCATGGTAACAAAGAAGGTGGTACAAATTCCCATGATCAAAATGCTAACGTGCATCGGTACACCAAAGATAGAACTGATGGCAATAGCGGGTAATAGCAAAATCGCAGCCATACGCCCTAATATTTGGTTAAGCGAAAAACCAATAAAACCAAGAATTCGAACAGACAGGCCAAAGCGTCGCTCAAGATATTCATTGGCGGTGGTAATATTCAAACGTCGAATGAGTGGTACATAAACCAGCACGAACAAAGGCACCTGAATGCAAATCAAAAACAGTGCAATGGAGAAGTAGATCCAGTTGCCTGAATAGGCCATCGCTGGCATCGCCATTAGGCTGATCGCACTAGCACCGGTGGCAAAAATACTCAGGCTTGCTGCCCACCAAGGAATGGTTTGTCCGGCGCGAAAATAATCGCTACTGGTTTTCTCCTTTCTGGAAAAGTAAATGCCGACACCGATAAGCAAAAGCACCAGCACAGCAACCACCAAATTGTCCCATAAACCGTATTTGGTCGCCTGCAACACGGCCTTGCCGGTTAACAGTGTTTTGCCAGCTCCCTCCGCTAGTACAATGGTAAACTCAGTGCCATTTGAAACAACAGCGTTTGCTAGTATGGCTGCTGGCAAGTTCCCTAGGGTAAACCAAGTATTGGTGACATTGTGGTAGGCCAAAATTTCACTGCTAGCCTGCTGCGCATTGACATACAATAAATGGGCATCGCCACTACTGAACCCAATTGAGCCGGTGATAGCTGCAGGGGCAACCGCTATGCTTTTCCAGGTATCTTTCGCTGGGTTATAGGCATAACTTGCCTGTGTATTGGTCACATAAAGGGTGTCATGCAATGCCGCCAATACAGAGTGAGCAGGTAGCCCTTGCGGCATTGAGACCACTGAACTCCAGTTAGCGTTTTCGTTTGCCAAGTCTAATGTTAGCAGCGTGACCTCAGTGCTATTACCAACAACTTTACCAACATTACTACCTACTTTACTACCGACAACATAAAGTGTGTTGCCAATGAGTGTCGCGCTGATATTATCTAAAACGGCTGGAAGATTAACTAGATTAACACTAACAACAGCGCCCTCTTGCTGTTTAATACGAAAAACTTGCTTGCCGTTAAGTCGATAGAAAACATCTTTTATCGCTAAATCAGTAAAAACCAGGGTGTCGCCTGAGTGCGCTTTAAGGTACGCGCCTACAGCCGCTGGTATTGACTGAGCGGATGAAAACTCAAAGAAGCCTTGCGCTTGCTTTTGCTCTTTTTTTTCGGCGTTATCTTGTGCCCATGCAGTGCTGATGGGTAGCAATAACAAGATCAGTATTGAACGTAACAATTTATTCATATTAATATTTCCTATGCAGACTCAGTGGCGCGGATGAAATTAATAACTTCTTCAACATTATCGCTTGATGTCATCTCTAATATCACTTGAATATAAGGTTTTTTCTCAAGTAAAAGTTGAGTTAAATGACGATGATTCATTTCGCCGGTGCCAGAAGGCAAGTCACCCTCTTTAAGGCCGTCTTTGAGTAAATAATCTTTGCTGTGAATGGCAACAATTCTGTCGCCAAACATTTCAAATGCCTGATCCATTAATTGTTCCTGTTCATGGCAGCCATCAAGCGGGAAAAAATTTACCGGATCGTAAATAATCTGTACACTTGGCGAATTAACCAGTGCCAGCATTCTGACCATTTTTTCATAAGTATGAATAACATGATGATGAGCAACGCCCTCAATACCAACGATGCTGCCATATTTTTCTGCGGTGATCGCAAGTCTTTTAATGACTTCAACAACTTCTAGAAAAGCCTCTTCGCTCTGGCTATCCACATGATAACTACAATCAGCGTTACGAGAACCGGTCTCAGTACCAACAATAGCGCAGCCAAAGTCTCGGGCAAATCTCAGGTATTCTTCAAACCGTAAGATTGATTGTTCTTTTATTTCTGGGTCTGGGTGTATTGGATTAATATAACAGCCAAGCACCGCAATATTAATGCCCTGCTGTTTAAAGACATCACGAACATGATTGGCAAAACCGGGACTTAATTGCCCCGCTTGTTCTTTGATAATGGGAAATGACTTGGGCAGTGCCAATTGCACACTTGTGACATCGTACTGCCCAATTTTTTCTGCAATTTCCGCCGGGCTGCCTTGACCAAAGTCATGCGCTCTAACACCAATATTAATCATTGTTTTCATATTCCTTTCTTTTAAAAATAACAGCATAAGGTCAACTGCGTCACACTGTTTATATTTTCAATTTTTTTATCGACAACCCAATCAGCGTATTGGCTGGTATAACTAGATGCCATCAATAATGACTAAATATAATTATTCATATATTCAACGAATGCTAAGATAGCCATCGATTGACCATAAGGCATAGATGTTAAAGTCACATCTTTATATTCTTGCAGGCTGTCAAAGACGGGTGTCCCAATAGATACCTGTTGTAATTCTCCATCTTCGCTAACGTTTTCCAGCACAGCTTGTATCGCTTTTATGCCAACTTCTTTATAACTTTCATTAAGGTAACCTTTGCGTACAGCTTTTAAGATACCGTAGGCAAACCCTGCAGTAGCTGAGGCTTCTAGATATGAATCGGGATCATCAAGCAATGTGTGCCACAAGCCATTTTCATTTTGTGTTGCTGCCAACGCCTTCACTTGAGATTCTAACGTTTCGATAAGAAATACGCGCAAACTATCTGTTTCATGCAAATCCAGTAGTTCTATAAATTCCGGAATAGCTATGGTTATCCAGCAATTACCCCGCGCCCAAAGCGCATCAGCAAAGTTATGACGTCCGTCAAAGGTCCAACCGTGGAACCATAGACCAGTCTTTTTATCGGTTAAATATTTAACATGTAACATGAATTGGCGCTTGGCTTCTTCAATATAGTGAGGTCTATCGAGCAGTAAACCAAATTTCGCCAGCGGTAAGACACTCATCATCAGGGTGTCATCCCAAAGGTTGCCATTATTTACAGAATTAAAAACAATATGTTGAAATCCGTTTTCTTCAGTGCGCGGCAGTCCATTCATTAACCATTCAGCCCAGACATCCAAATAAGGCAAATAACTACGATTACCGGTGCGCTCCTGCATGTAAGCCAAGGTAAGGAAGGGTGACACGGTATTAATATTTTTTGACGGTGTCCCCTTGTTAAACTGATAATTAAACCAGTCTTCAATGATATCTTTTGACTTCTCATCGCCGGTAATATCCCAGTATTTAAAGAGACCGTACAAACCGATACCTTGGGTCCATTCAAAGCCATACCAACCCTTGGTATCGATAAGCGTACCATCATCAGCCTTTATCAGAAACTCACCACTATCATCGGTAATATTAACGAGATTATTGATAAGCTTTTCAATAGTGGATTGAATGGTACTTTTTGGTATATTGTTTGCGATGGCAGGCATGTTTAATCCTAGGTAAGTGGTCAAATAAAATCAATATCAATCATAATACGTCTATCAGCATCAATCTGTCAAAATGTTTTTAGTTTAATTTTCAGAGTTAGCCTCGCCAACTCAAAGTAGTAAAACTTCTATCACAGGAATAGGAAAGAATTCAAACGTCCAATCCCGACTTACTAAAAAGCCGGTTGAGCCGAGCACTAATGTGGAAACGATGATTATCAGTAGCAATGATGATGACAGCACTAAGCATTATAATTGTAGCAAGATGTTTATTGAGGCACTGGGGGTGGGAGAATTAATTGAAGATCCTCATGTGCATTGCAGCAGAATGACGAAAGATACTTCTAGATCCTAAACAGTCAATTTAAACTTATGCTAAGACAAATATACTACATAAAGTCTCTCTCGGTTTGTGCCCCGAAGCGCCACAGGACAAAGAAAGTTAAGTCCGCTTTTTGACGAGATAAATGGCTCTCATATTTTTGTATTCACTGTAAGAATCATTTAGGTATCTTTGAATTTTTTGTTCAAAGTATTCCATGTCTTTTTCATATCGGCAATGAAACCCGATAACTAGCTTCCCATCTTCATCATATAACTTTGCACGTATATCATTAAGTCCACCATCAATTGAAAATTGACCGGAAGATAAATCAACAACTCCCAGCGTATTAAAACAAGTTCGGCTAATATCATCTAAGATAAGGTGCACATTTTCAGCATCTTTGACTAGTATTTTAGTAGGTAAAATAGGCATAATAATCTCCATTAGTTTTATTTGAGTCTAATCACTATTACGCTATTCAAAGCCGCCAATTTCAATCAACTCGATATAGCTCAGCAAAGCTTCAACTTGCCCTATTTGACACAATTCAAAAGGTGTTTTATGCCCACAAGACGGTATTTTGTATCTTTCAAACCAATGTATAGCTAGGATATTACACCCCGCCCAACCCATTAGCTTCGGAAATAACTTCTCTTGTTGTTCTTGAGATAATAAATGCCCAAAACGTGAGCCAAGTTGTTCGCATATATTTGGTCTGCTTGCTTCAAGTCCCCTCACGCCCTCACTAAGCTTTCGAAGTTTTTCTATAGAACCAACTTCAGATAATTTCCCCCAAAATCGCTCGATATTATCAAGCGTGGCTATTAGTTCTTGCTCATTCACTATCATCATTTTTAACCTCATAAGGTAGCTGTAATTGGTTATTGACCTTTGTATCTATCTGCTCTTGGTATTGCTTCGGGTAGGGTTTTATAAAGCCAGGACTTATCATGTTTATAGCACCAGTAATAAGAGGCTTTCACATCGTTTTGAATTTTCCCGCGGCTAGCTTTAGTGTGGGTAGTCAAATAAACAGTAATTGATTGGCGATGTTTATATCGTTTTTGATAAAAACGCAGCTTGTTTCGAAGTTTTTTCACTACTGGAAATTGAGTTAGAATTTGCTCGACTGCTCCAACAGAACATTGCATTAGCTTTGCAATATCCTGCGTTTTACGACCTTCTTTTAGCCAATCCAATATTTGCTTACGTTCAAACGAAAACAAAAATTGTTCACGTCTTCTTATCTCAAAGCCATGTTGTAATGCGGTTGATTTGGCAAAACCCACGCTAACCTCCGCAGCTTTTGCTGCTTGCCTTAGGCTTTCACCTTCATTTAGCTTATTGAGTAACTTGTTTATCTGCTCCCTAGATACTCTTTCATGCAATGTCTGCGGACTTTCACAATCAATACTTTGATCTTCAAGCGAACTATAACTGCTCATGAATTTTTCAAAACTTCCAAACAAATGAATAATAACGAGTAAATGTTTTAGCGGGTGATGCTGAGCTTCAGGCTGATAAATAAGGTTGACGGGGAAAGAGCGAATAGCTTGATGGGAAAACAAAGCGCTATAGAACTCCTTAGGTAATGCTTCTTGCCAGTAATTATCAAGAGAATCAAACCAAGCAGCTTGTTTAATTTGCCCGCTTGTTGTTGCCAACTCATTAGCTGCCAAACCTTTAATGTAAGTATCTGTGTGTCTGCTAGGATCCAATTCGGTTCGGTTTAAATTTAATAACCTAGCGCTTTCTTGAGCTAACAAAATTGATTCAGCTGATGGATATGAAGAGCATGCTTTGCCAACGTTAACCTGTTGCGGGGGTAATACAAACACTTTACGCGGCTTAACACTGCCAACGAGTTTAGTCTCATGTATATAACAAACATCTACCCAAGGCAATTGATGCTCTTTATGCCAAAATGATACACCTAAACACTCTAAGTCATTGCCAATACACTGCGGGCAGTAAAACAATAACTTCTGCTCAGGAATACGATTAGCCAATAGCGAAAATTTTGAGTAGGCTTCGCTCTTTTCCCTATTTAGCAAAGCATTAGTTATCTCGCTGTATATTTTTGTACGAATAAACGGGCGATAATAAGGAAGTATCGTATGCTGTGTTAATAGAAACCTTGAATTAATACCTGAATATTGAGCTAAGGTCCCAAGGTAAGATGGAAATATTGAGGTTAACTGCTCTCCACTATATCCAATAAACTCACTAAGAAAGCCACTATCACTTCCACCATGGCTCAGCATACCAATACGGCTAAGCCAGCTATAAAGCGTTTCACTTGGAAATGGTGCTGCTAAGCTACTGCATCTAATTTGGGCCATGGTTCACCTATATACGCTAACCAAAGTAAAACACTTAATGGCGGCCAATTTTTAGCTTGATAAGCCCCGTGATTAATATCGAGCACTTTCCCTGTAAGCGCTCGATCAGGTTGATGAAAAAAGATATCAAGACCATTTGCTAGCAGCCAAGCATTAAACCTCTGCTGTTCTTTATCTAGAGCAAAAACTGCTTTGGTTTTATATCTACGCAAAAGCCGAGAATGATAGTTCTGCAAGCCCCTTTGCATGACATAATTAAACCGATGGCTTTTTAAATCACCACAGAGGTTCAAAAGGTCAAAACTAGCATTTTCTATAAAGTTTAATGCATCACTTGAATTGAATTCTATCGGTGATACTTGCTCCCCACACGCATAACAATCATTATCGATTGGTGGTAAGAGTGCGCTGCGTAAATCTCTAATTTCAAAATTGCAGCATTTACATTTAACACTCAATGCTGTTTCTCTATGTTTATAACAACGCACTGTTGAGGGTAATTGATGAGCAACGTGCCAATACGGCATACCTAATTTTTCGGTATCATCCTCCACACATTGATGGCACCAACGCCATACATCGCCATATTTCAAAACAGAGTTATAACGTGTCGTTGGAGTTGATGTTTGTTTTATTTTTCGGCGATTTTTACTAAAACAGCCTTGGTATTTTTCTTGCTGGATAATAGAGTGTAATTCGGGGTATTTTGTAAGCGGTGCATGGTAAGGAAGTCCTGTATGCTCAGTTAGTGCTTCATGCCTTGCAATTCCCTTTCCATATAATTTCAAAACATCGTCTACCATGGGGTGATGTACGTACTTCATCGATAGTTGCATAGCACTCGATGACAATGAATTTAATGCTCGTTTGTCATCCTTCCCCGTTAGCAAGTACCACCGAGCAATAACACTAAGCATATGTTCACCTACGAAAGGTTGAGGCATAAATGATACTAATTTACTCATTCACACCACCTTCTAGGTACTTGTGCATACCTTTCACATCTATCGGCAAAAGGGGCTCTGGCATACCCAAAGGTGTTTGGCTATTGATAGGCACATCTTTTACCGCTTTAACGCGACGCTTACCTTTAGCCTTTTTAACCTCTTCGTTAGTTAAGCAAATATTTCCTTGTTCATCTTTTTCTATCTGATCCTCAAAGTTCGATACATTGCCTGTACGCAAATTCTTAAGCGCAGTAGAAACAAGGCTGAACTGATTATTAAATACTTTCTCTAAACGATTGATATCATCAGTTTGATAAGACTCTTCCTTTTCAGAAAACTTTGCTCTCAACTGAGAAACGGTTTCATGATGCAAATAGGCCAGTCTTGCCATTACCGCTGGCAACCCACAACTTAAGTAATGAAATTTTTCTCGAAACTTATTACCTGGTGCAGTCTCACTAGAGCATAGTTCTGACGCAAAAAGCGCGTCAAACATTTCATTGAAAAAACGATCTTTAATACGGTAGGTTGAGAATTGAAACTCTCTGTTATTTAGCATCCGTCTAGCGGTAGTAAAGTCTGCACGTTTATGGTCCGCCAGCAATGACTCTCGGCCCTGACTTGTGCAAGATAAAACAATAGGTATCCCAAGCTTATTGAATAACGCTTCGATAATATTGAACGATGGCGAATCTTTCTGCTTACTGTATTTCAGCATGAACTGGATCTCGTCAATATGAACTAATCCCAGATGATGAGTGACAGCAATTAGCTGCATTTGCCCTAAATGCCGTTCAACACTTCGGTGTCCTTTATCTTTCCACTCTGAGTAATAGTTCGTGCCTAAAGTATTATCAACAGCGGCAAAAAAGTTTAATGCAAGCGCTTTACTTGACGAAGTAGCAGGCAAATCAAATGAAACCCAAACAAGCTGGTCTTGTCTAAACGGTTTATCATCAAACGTTTCATGTTCAATAACTTGAGGTATGAGACTCAACGAAGCTCGGATCGATGTGGTTTTACCTGTACCACTATAACCACTAATAAGAACACTATCGGCTGTTGTTCTCTCCATATAACCAATCGAATTAAAACCTTCTTTCCTCGTCGTGTGCGCTACAGCAAACTGTAGTTTGTTAGTTTTTGCTGCCAATGGATCATACAACGAATAGTTATGAATAATTAAACTCGTGAATTTATTGTACAAAGCGTAAAGCTGGGGCACTGGCACATGCAAAAGGTTAAGTTTTAGCAATTCAATTTGTTGATAAACTTCTGGCAAACTCCAGTAGTTTTCTTCAATATGCGGAACAGCCTTCAATGATGATAAAACTCTCTCCTTGTCAGTGAAAATAGGAATTGCAGCCGTCAACGGATTGTTATTTAGCTTGCTTACTTGATGTTGGTTGTACTGTGCTTTTATTCTCATGGTTAATCTCCATATAATTCTTCATCATTGTCATCCAAATATCCCGTAGTTGATGTGTCTATATTAGATGTATTGGTTGTAGACAACGTTTCATTTAGTCCCACTACATTTTCAACGGTTTGAATCATTTTTTGAGTGTGCTTACGATCTTTTATGCCTATTTGAATCGACTTATTGCGATTAGGAGCTATGAGTTCAAGTTCTTTACGTTTTTCTTCTCGGCTAGCTTCTGTAACTGAGTCCCAATGAAGCTTGGATATCAGTGCATTATTACGATTAGCATGCTTTAGATCATTCTCACTATCTAAGAGATGTAATACTGTCTCCCAGTGGTGACTAAGGAGTGGGTTTTCGTTATTAATATTTTTCGCTTCTAGCTTGATATAGTGACCTTCATCTGTCTTATGCCAAATATTGTCAACCCAATCCCTAACTGGTTTGATGATAATTGGGAAAGATTTATGGTGACGAGCTCTAGCGTAAAGATTACTTTTTTTAAAATACGGATGATGGTATTCAACACCTTTGTAAAAAACACAGTCTTTTCGCACTGTTGCTTTCTCCTCTGGCATGAAAGCCCAACGAACCTTTGCTTCGTCTTCTTCTGTGGTTTTACGCATTTTGGCTGCATGTTCACGGATACTACTTTCGAAAATGTCCTGAGGTGTAATACCTGCGTTATTTGAAATAGCAAAGAAATTACGGCGCTTAGTTCTATCCGCGGATTGGTTGTGATGTATAATCTCCGCAATAACTTCTTGCATTAAGTCATCATAGTCAAGTTCAGCTTGATTCGATGGATGTTGTTCATCACGTCTAGGAGCCTGAGGCATAGCCCCTGGCAGAAAATGAATTTTTTCATTGAGTACACCAAACTTCCGTTCAACAACCCCTTTCGCATCACCGCGAAAAACGGCTGCTAGGTTGAATGTCTCTACGCCTATCTCAGACTTCAATACACTACGAATTAAGTTATTTGGGTACTCATTGCCATTATCGATCGTAATTTCACGTGGTATGTAATTGGCTGGCCATTCCTTACTTGTGATACGAAGGCCATACCTCGCGGCGAATGTCACCTTGTCCAAGCACGCATTTGCAAGTGCCATGGATGCGCCTTGCCAGTTCGGACCATCAAACCCTATGTACATGCCGACAATCATTGTTGAATACACATCAACAACGAGATATAAAATAGGCCTTCCCATGCTATATCGTCCTGAGTTGTCAAACGGGTATCGTACATATATATCCAACACTGTTGCATCAACTTCATAGCGTTGATTAGCACACATAACACCATCAAACGACTTACCTTGCTTATCTTCGTGATCCTTTTTAAAAGCGAGCTCACCAACTTGCATTTTTAGCAAATCTGCTCGACCAATTATTTTTTTGAAATGATAGCGAAACTGATCATAAGATATTCGACGAGTTTCTTCATAAGGAATACGTATTATTTGTTTATCTGCACCTTCGCCACGTACTACTTGATAAGACAAATAATTCTTAATAAATAGAACATAAGCAAATTGATACTTGAAGTTTGGATGATTCTTCTTGATATATGCAGCAACTTTTTTAATCCACTTTGTATCTTGTTTAGTTACAGCACGAGCTTTAGACCTTATTTTTTTATTTTTAGCTTTACCATTAGGACCTCGCTTAGGTGCATTTTTATTTTCATCCTCTCCCATTTGGTAATTAGTGCCAGTATTTCCCAGTTTGAACGGAAGTAACCCATTCTTCACACAAGAAAAGAAAACAAATCTATTAAGATAACGATAAAATTGATCTTTGTGCTTAAGTTCACTTGTTTCAATTAAGCCGCTTATTTCAGTAGATACACCATCTCCATATAGATACTGGTCAATCATTGCCCTACTTGTAATCGGTTCAATTTCACGAAATTTATCATCTCGCTTTTCTAGCCATGTTGAGCGTTTCAACTCTTTAGCAATCCATTCATCACTTTGAGTAATTATTGTCGGGTAGTTGTACTGCTCTACCTTTAACCGCTTCTGCCTAATTTGATCTGCCATCTTCGAGACCGACACGATCGTTGGCTTGCGATAGTTCTTATTTTTTCTATCTTCCTCAGCCCTTAGGTTTAAGTCATAATATGCGCAATAAGAAATATCCCCACGAACATGACAAATTAACCAATCAATTTTATATCGTTTACTGACAAGCCTTGAACCTACGGTGATACTCATAAGCTCAACTCCACTGGACGGTTTAGCTGAAGGCACGACGAGTGCTTTAATGGGAGCATGTGATGCAAAACGGTGTATTGAAATACGCTTAATGAATAGTTTTCATCTAGATTGAGTAACTTTGCAACTTCAGAAAGCAGGAAAGATAATGGCTTGGTAAAGTAAGTTTTCCAAGCCGAGCTAAATACAGTTAAGTACTCAACAAGAACAGCTTTTTTAATTTCGAGATTCCATGCGGATTCGCAAAATTTGATGTTCCAATACTCTTCTTTTGTCGCATCATTTTCTGTCACTTCGTAGTATTTTATACATCTGCGATTCCAGTATGCGCGCTCGATTGCAAATTTTTGCCACGTACGTTTATTTTTACGCTTTTTACTCCCCGTCAACTCTTTACCACGATACCAACGAGCAATCTCTTCACCATTTGAGTCAAGCTCAAAAATTTGATCAAAGTACTTAAAACTATATGCTTCAGTGATAACTTGAGTTGGGTTATTTGGATCTAAACGTTGAGTAACAAAATCAGTGGTCATAACATACGCCTCAGAGGTTTCCCAATTACGAGCATGTATCAAGTTTCCTGCTACAGCGATGTCCAAGGTTTCATTTAAATCAAGCGCATATTGCTCCATGACCCTTATCGTACCAGGCTTCCACAAAAGCTTATGGTATTTGCGAAGCTCACCATCACTTAACAAGTGCACTTCTCGCTTTTGCTTTTTACAAAAGTGCCAATGCCGACGACCAACTTTGTTTACTTGGCGGACGGTAATATAAGGCCGATAATTTTCAATATCAGCGATATCCTTCTTCCACTCATTAAACTTCTTGATCGTTTTTAGTGTTGGTAAAATTTCTTTTTTCATACATACTAGACCTCTAAAAAAACACTAATAAAGTTTTACAGCAAACAACACTGTATGTAAACACATGCGATTCGCATGTTTTCTTTATATTTCAGCACTTTACTTGCGATTCGCAAGTGTTGTATT
The DNA here is from genome assembly GCA_913049915.1 of uncultured Colwellia sp. GTDB lineage: Bacteria > Pseudomonadota > Gammaproteobacteria > Enterobacterales > Alteromonadaceae > Colwellia. The sequence goes on along the minus strand of CAJWZC010000065.1, from coordinate 3,053 downwards.
TAACAATACTTACTCCTTGCGAATCGCAATAAGGGTTAGTTTTTAGTTTCAGAGGATCAATAAGTTAAGAAGAGTGTGATTTTTGAAACCACATCAAAATTCGCATATTTTAGCGGATAAAACACTACGATTGTGTCTGTAAAAGTTTTTGAAAAATAATTTAAAAAAATTCTCTATTTATCGTGTCTTGCTTAATATTTAACCATCAAAACTAGCTTAATCCAATTCAACATATCAGACTGTGCAATTGAGCATTGCTATTATGGTTGTGTTGGAACAGAGGGTTATTACAAAAGTGAAAGGTCTCAGGAAGGAGAAATTATCGCTTTTAATGACGACAAAACATATTTTTCTAAAAACCTAATACTTCAACTACCTCAAGATTCGTTTAAATTATTTGAATATTTATACAAATTCATAAAATAGAATAGCCCTCACATAGAAGCTTTAGCTGTAAATGGTTAAATAAAAAAGGCGAACCATCACTGATTCGCCTTTTGCATAAATCTTTAACTACTCAGTCACAAACTTAATTACGGTCACAAACTTAATTGCGACAGTCACAAACTTAATTCCCGACTGACAACCAAAAATTAGTCGATATAACTTTCAATTGGAGGACATGAACAAATCAAATTACGATCCCCGTATACATCATCTATACGGTTAACCGTTGGCCAGAATTTGTTAGCCGCTGCTGCTGGAACAGGAAAGACTGCTTCTTGAATCGTGTAGCCACGGTCCCAAGTATCAGTAATATCCGCTAACGTATGCGGAGCATTCTGTAATGGGTTGTTGTTTAATGCCCACTCACCTGATTCTACTTTACGTACTTCATCACGAATACATGTCATTGCTTCAATGAAACGGTCAAGTTCAACTTTAGACTCTGATTCCGTTGGTTCAATCATGAACGTACCCGCCACTGGGAATGACATTGTTGGTGCATGGAAACCGTAATCAATTAATCGCTTTGCTATATCAACTTCAGTAATACCTGAAGTTACTTTAAGTGGACGTAAATCTATAATACATTCGTGCGCAACACGACCATTTTTACCTGTATATAGTAACGGGTAATGTTGGCTTAGCTTAGTTGCCATGTAATTAGCGTTAGTGATTGCAAACTTACTTGCATCAGTAACACCTTTTTTACCTAAAAGCGCCACGTACAGGTAAGAGATACATAAAATACCCGCACTACCATATGGCGCTGCTGATACTGCGCCGTTACCTTTTGTTTCTTCATCTACGTTAATTAACGCATGATCAGGTAAGAAGGGTGATAAATGCGCTTTAACGCCAATAGGACCCATACCTGGACCGCCACCACCGTGTGGAATAGCAAAAGTTTTGTGCAAGTTAAGGTGAGAAACATCAGCGCCAATATGCCCCGGTGATGTTAAGCCTACTTGAGCATTCATATTCGCGCCATCAAGATAAACTTGACCACCATTGTTATGAACAATGTTACAAAGTTCTGCAATCGTTGTTTCATAGACACCGTGCGTAGATGGGTAAGTGACCATAATACAAGCAAGGTTATCGCGTAACTCTTCAGCTTTTGCTGTCAAGTCAGCCATGTCAACGTTACCTTCTTTATCACAATCTACTACAACGACTTTAAAACCAACCATTTGCGCTGTTGCAGGGTTAGTTCCGTGTGCTGAAGATGGGATTAAACAAATGTTACGATGACTGTCCCCTCGGCTTTCGTGATACTTACTAATAGCGATTAAACCAGCGTATTCACCTTGAGCACCTGAGTTAGGCTGCATAGACATTTTGTCGTAGCCAGTTAATTCAACTAACCAGTCGGCTAGTTCATCAATCATTTTCTTGTAACCTTGCGCTTGGTTCATTGGCGCAAAAGGATGCATGTTGGCAAATTCAGGCCATGATACTGGGATCATCTGCGCCGTTGCATTTAACTTCATCGTACAAGAGCCAAGAGAAATCATTGAGTGGTTCAATGCTAAATCTTTATTCTCAAGTTTTTTGATATAACGAAGCATTTCTGTTTCGCTGTGGTACGAGTTAAATACTGGGTGAGTTAAAATTGCTGACTCACGTACTAATGACGCTGGAATTGAAGAATGACCTAATGCAATAACAACATCATCTAATTCAGCTACGTTAAGACCGTGACCTTCACCTAATAAGATATCGAATAGACCCGCTACGTTATCACGTGTCGTCGTTTCATCTAGTGAGATAGAGATCTCACCAGCAACGTCAGTGCGGAAGTTAACACCAGCAGTTAATGCACGTGCTACTACTTCATCTTTGTTATCAAGTTTGTACGTTAGTGTGTCGAAGTAGTGAGTATGCTTGGCAATTAAGCCCTTACTTGCTGTACCTATACATAAGATATCCGTCAAACGGTGAATACGGTTAGCAATAGTTTTTAAACCTTGAGGACCGTGGTAAACCGCGTAAAACGCTGCCATGTTAGCGAGCAACACTTGCGCTGTACAAATGTTTGAGTTAGCTTTTTCACGGCGTATGTGTTGCTCACGTGTTTGCATAGCCATACGCAGTGCGTTCTTGTCACGTGTATCTTTTGAAACACCAATAATACGACCTGGTAATGAGCGTTTGTATTTGTCAGACGTAGTAAAGAATGCAGCATGTGGACCACCATATCCCATTGGTACGCCAAAACGTTGCGTTGAACCAATAACAGTATCTGCGCCTAATTCACCAGGTGACTTTAATAAAACCAAGCTCATTATGTCGGCAGCGACAGCAACAATACCTTTTTTCTCTTGAATTTTAGTAATTAAGTCACTGATATCAGTGACTTCACCGCTAGCGCCAGGGTATTGGATAAGAGCGCCGAAAATATCATGATCTGCCGCTTCAGCTGCTGGTGCAACGATAATGTCAAAACCAAACATTGCTGCACGTTGCTTAACAACGTCAATTGTTTGTGGGTAAACATCATCACTAATAAAGAATAAGTTTGATTGTTTGTTTTTAGAAACACGTTTGGCTAATGCCATAGCTTCTGCTGCAGCGGTAGATTCATCTAATAATGACGCTGAAGCTAG
>CAJWZC010000064.1 GCA_913049915.1 uncultured Colwellia sp. | reverse complement strand
AATATAATTAAAAAATCTAGTCTTTCTAGCTCATCAAAACTGTAAGGTAAAGAAAATTGGTTACAATCTGTAAAATTATTATCTCCTGGAGTATAAATTAATTTTCCTGGATAAATTTGTGCTAGTAATGCTTTATATTTTCTCAATAAGTCGTCAGTACATGACTTACTACCACTTTTTAAATCGTCAAGGTACATAATAACACTGGGTTTGAGATTATTAATTAGGTGATATATTGTACCATTAGGCCCCTGTAACATTTCTTTTTCTTTATCGCTGTAGGGTGTATCAGCGAATATAACAACTGTTTACGCCAAAAGTGTTGAGCTAGAGGTCGTAAATAATAAAAATATAATATGTAAACAACGTTTGTGCCATGCATAAATGTTGAAAGTCATCAGTAGCCTTTAAAATAAAATAAAGATAACGTAACGAAGAATATTAATTGATACAAGTGATACTAATCAAACTAACTAAGTGGTCTATTTAAATAGGCTTTGATGCTAATAACATGGTGTATTCAATAATAATACCTATGTATTACTTAGCCTGACGCCTTATTTTTTGAAATTTAGTTTGACACAATTTCTCTTTACATTAATCGGACTAGTATTAGTTATAGGTACTAAGAAAACTATATGGTCAGGTTTTTATTGGGGCAGTTTAATAAAATTAATAAAAGAGTAAAATCTTATTATTATCGTCAAAGAGAAGTAAAGTTATGCAAGCACAGGTTGTAGATTACCAAGCAAAATATGCAGCAGAAAATTTTGTTAAAAGTTTACATAAAACGGGTTTTTGTGTACTTATTAATCACCCAATAAAACAAAGTCTAGTTGAATCAATTTATAAAAACTGGCAGGAATTTTTCTTAAGTGAGGAAAAGTGTTTATTTGCTTTTGATCCAATAAAGCAAGATGGTTATTTTTCATTTGAGATATCTGAAACGGCAAAAGGTCATAGTAAAAAGGATATCAAAGAGTATTTCCATGTTTATCCTTAGGGTCGTATTCCTCAACAGCTTAATGATGAAATCCTTAAATATTACCGACTAGCTTCTGAGTTTGCGTCGGAGTTACTTGACTGGGTCGAAGCACATAGCCCGGCTGACGTCGCAGTTAAGTATTCAGAGGCGTTATCTAATATGATTAAAGATACCCCAAATACCTTATTACGCATTTTACATTACCGACCGCTTAAGGGGGATGAAGAGCCTGGCGCTGTAAGAGCCGCTTCCCATGAAGATATTAACTTATTAACTATATTGCCAGCAGCCAATGAACCAGGTTTACAAGTTCAACGACAAAATGGCGAGTGGATTGATGTGCCTTCTGATTTTGGTAATCTAATTATTAATATTGGCGATATGTTACAAGAAACATCGGGTAGTTATTTTCCATCGACAAGTCATCGAGTTATCAACCCTACAGGTAAGGGAAGTGATAAATCTCGTATATCACTACCTTTATTTTTACATCCGCGCAGTGAAGTGGTGTTGTCTGAAAAACATACCCAAGCGAGTTATTTACTCGAACGTTTACGTGAGTTAGGCGTTAAAGTTTAACCTAATGAGTTAACGTATTGAGATAGTTAATTAAGCCGACACGTGTCAACCACTTGTCGGCTTTTTTATTATGATAATAACGTAATTAATAAGAGTATTTGTATTAAAAGTAACGACGTTACTGGACTCTTAGACCTATTGGAAATAGTCACTTAGTTAATGTCATTGGTATAAGTACTATTTTAGCGAGTAACTTTGGGTATATAATCTGCTATAGCAATAGAGTTGATGATTTATTAAAAAAGACACTGGCGAGTAATAATGACAATGAAATTAAACTGTGATTTAGGTGAGAGTTTTGGTGCTTGGACGATGGGACTCGATAATAAGGTAATGCTTCATATTGACCAGGCAAATATAGCCTGCGGTTTTCATGCTGGTGATCCCCTAGTCATGCAACAAACGTTGGCGTTAGCTAAGAAATCTAATGTCAGTGTTGGTGCACACCCTAGTTACCCCGACTTAGTTGGTTTTGGTCGTCGTTCAATGAATTGCTCTTCAGAAGAGATAATAGCATTGGTACATTATCAAGTAGCGGCGCTTGATGGTATGGCAAATGCACAAGGGATATCGTTAGATTATGTAAAACCTCATGGTGCACTTTATAACGACATGATGAGAAAACCTGAGGTGTTTGCCGCTATTTTAACGGCATTAGCCCAATACCCGAAAAAACTTGCCTTGATGTTACAAGCAACAGCCGACTTAGCACACTATAAAACTCAGGCTAATAAGTTAGGGCTCGTTATTTATAGTGAAGCGTTTGCTGATCGCTGTTATGACGATGAAGGTCGGTTATTAGCACGTAGCCAAGCGGGTGCTATTTTAAACAAGGAAGCTATGCTTGCTCAAGTTAAGCAACTATCATCACAAGGCACTGTCACTACAATATCAGGCAAGGTACTTAAGCTTAGTGTCGATAGTTTATGTGTTCATGGTGATAATATTGAAGGTGTGCAGGCTATTTGTGAAATAAAAGCTTTGTTAAGCTAATGTCAACGCACATAAATGACGGTATTCGTCTTGAAATCGCCGGTGAAAACGCCTTGATGCTTTATTTCACTTCAAATAAAAGCCTTTCAAGTATACAAAAAACGTCAGTAATTACTGCTGATATTTCTCCTCTTATTAGTAATGATGTTCGCCAAGCTGTTCAGCTTATAGGTCAGTACTTTACTGTTGAAATTATTGATCTTATTCCTTCATATGCCTCTATTCTAGTGGTGTTTAATTTACTTGAAATAGATCATCACCATTTACGTAATAAGCTAAAAAGAGTCTTAAGGTATTGTGGTAGCGCTACGAGTAAACAAGGTCGGTTAGTCGAGTTACCTGCTTATTATGCTCTTGAATCAGCAATAGATTTAGAACGTATTGCCAAACACGCAAAGTTAACAGTTAAGCAAGTCATTACCTTACATCAAGCGCAAGAATATCGCGTTTATGCGATAGGATTTGCTCCTGGTTTTGCTTATTTAGGTGAAGTTGACGAGCGTATTGCCATGCCAAGGCTAACCTCACCAAGATTAAAAGTTCCTAAAGGCGCTATTGCTATTGCCGATAGACAAACGGCCGTTTACCCAGCTCACTCTCCTGGTGGTTGGAATATAATAGGTTTCTGCCCCATTGATATGTTTAATGCACAAGCAGAGCCAACGATGCCAGTTGAAGTAGGCGATAGGGTAAAATTTGTTGCTATTACTAAACTACAATATCTTGAACTAGGTGGTAAGTTACCAAATCAGGTGAGTTTAAATGATTAAGAGTAAGAATACATTAGGACTTATTGTTACTAATGCTGGTGTATTAAGTCTAATTCAAGATGCAGGACGATATGGTGCCTTTAATTTAGGGCTTACTAATGGCGGCCCAGCAGACTCGCTTGCGTTTTATTGGGCTAATAGATTATGTGGTAATGAGTTAAATTCTACGGCTATCGAAATAAGTCTAGGAGGTTTACAGTTAACCGCACAAGTTGATTGTATTATCGCGGTTACGGGCGCACCTATGCCACTGACTATTAACGGTCAACCGAAAGAGCTGTGGCGAAGCTTTCTGGTTAAAGCCGGAGATACCATTCAATTAGGGTTTACATCGCTTGGCGTTCGTTGTTATCTAGCGGTAGCTGGCGGCTTTGATATAAAGCCAATGTTTGGTAGTACAACCACGGTATGTCGAGAGTCGATAGGTGGTCTAACTGGCGATAAGCTGGTTGCTAATGATGTACTGCCTTGTCAAGATTTGTCTCAAGCAACTAATGAACTAACGCAACTTATGTTAGCCGAGCACGAGCAACCAAAATATTCGAATGATGTAGTCCTGCATACTATTTTAAGTTATCAGCACGAGTACTTTTCAGCTATCGAAAAAAGACTGTTTTTCTCAAGTGAATTTCAAATTAGCAAACATTGGGACCGTATGGGCTATCGTCTTCAAGGTCGTACGATAAAGGCTGATGTTGGTGGTATCCTATCAGAGGGGATTTGTTATGGAGCAGTACAAATACCGGCAGATGGTCAGCCTATCGTTTTACTTAATGACAGGCAAACTATTGGTGGTTATCCTAAAATTGGCGCGGTTATTTCACGCGATTGTGCTAAGCTTTCACAATGTCGCCAAGGCGATAAAGTTCGCTTTGAGCCAGTTTCTATGTCACAAGCAGATAACTTATTCCATCTCAGTTTAAGTCGCATTAATCAAATCCAACTAATTGTCTATAGTTAAAATAAACATTACTTTAACAGGATTAACTTTAGCGACAGAGAGAAAAAGGCAACCATTTATTAAGTTGCCTTTTCTTTTTACTACAGTAAAAATTGTCTTTATACGTTAGGTCTAAAACTAATGAGCCATAGGTGATATATAGCCATCAGGTTTTAATGCTAATACATCGCAATTTAATTGGTCAATGACATGTTCGGCCGTATTACCAATCAACGCGGCGGAAATCCCGGTACGCCCTACAGTACCTAAGATAACTAATTCAGCATCAATGGTTAAGGCTGTTTGTTCAATAATCATTTCAGGCAGTCCCTCTTCAACATAGGTATTACCTAAGGGTATATCAAATCTATTAGCATGTTTATTCATTGCTTCTTGATGGTGAACTTGCATAGCACTGTTATATTCACTTGCGTCAAACTCAGGAATTTCAATGGCAATATTTACTGGTGTACCAGGGTAGGAGTTGACTAAATGTACATTAGCCGTTATTAACTGCGCAATATTTTTTGCTTGCTTGGTAATCGTGTTATTTAAAGAGAGGTGTTCAGCGTCATCACTACCGACATTAACTGCTCCGAGTATATTACCCTGTAGAGGCCATTCATGCTCTTTGACAAGTAACACAGGACAAGGGCACTTTCTCATAATATGCCAATCGGTTGGTGTAAACACTACTGATTTAAACTTATCATGCTGGTGTGTTCCTTTAACTACTAAATCATATTTATTATCAATTACTTGGTTGATAATAGCTTCAAAGGGGCGATTATGCCATACGACTTTACTGGTTATTTTTATCTGGGAACTGGTTACTGGGATAATTTCATCTAACCATTGTTGTTTTTCATTAATAACCATTTGACGCATGGTATTACGTTCGCTACTAGATAAAATAGTGGTCATTTCATAAGAGAAATCGAAAATACTAAAAAAAGCCGTAATATTTATTTGCTGATCTGGCGCTGAAATATTAATTCTCGTAGCCAGATCAATAGCTCTGTTTAGTGCTTTTTGTTGATCTGTTGTAGGATCAATCACAACGAGGATATTTTGATACATGTCCATGGCAACCTCTGGCAAACTAAATAATAGTGTTAGCTTATTTATAGCAAAGTTGACAAATTAATGCTTGTTTTAAGTCAATTTTAATTTATTAAGGTTTAATTATTTTCAGATATATTAAAGCCTAGTAATACGATAACTAAGGGGTTACGCCGCGGCAGTATCGCCAAGGTTAACGATATCAACAATAGTAATTAATTTACTATTAACTTTAATTAAGCCACATTTATAGAAGCGATTTAATAATCAACTGTTCGATTTAACAATTAAGCCAATATCACTGAATGTCATGGTTAAGTGAAACTCAGTTGTGGATAAACCACGTGTATAGTACCGCTTATTTAAGCTAATCAACAAAGTTATAACATGTTGCTCGACATTTTTTCTATTAAGCAGTGTCAGCATCTCTTGATCGGTTTTGATTTCGTTACTCATTAATCGCAATACTTATTTTTTAAGCTTAGGCATAGTATTAGATAATTCATCTAAATTTGTGGAACGGTTCTCACAGGCCATTGATGTTTTAAGTACTTGGGGAAAACTAGGGTACTGACTTTCAGCAAGAGTATCAAAACTGAGTAAATCGCTGGGTAAATGAAAACCAGTAATTTGTTCTTCGCCTTGTTGATTTAAAGTAAACGTTTTAAACATACCTGAGCGAATTGCATATAGGGCAAGCATTTCTTTGCCGTTATAAAAGATTTTTTCACCTTTATGAATAGGTCGTTTGCGGTTAATAATCTCGTCAAGAGAACCAAGTTCTTTATCGTTTAAAGAAAAAGGTAAGCATAGCTCAGTGACTCTAAAGTTCTGACACTTGATGTGGTTACTTGTCAGACAACTTTTATTTTGCGTGCTATTACTCTGTGACGTAGTTTTTTAAGTCAACTTTAAGACAATACAATATGATTAGAACATTAGCTGATAGGCAAAAATAAAACTATATATACCATAGCTAATAAGTGAAAGAGCCATAATTTTTCGAAAAGTGGTGTTGATGAGTATAGTTCTTATGCTACCAATACCTAATGACAATGCGATTAAGGCTGGCAGCGTCCCTAAGCCAAAAAATAGCATAATAGTCGCACCAGTTAAGCTACTACCACTTGCTAGTGCCCAAGTAAGGGTTGAATAAACTAAACCACACGGCAACCAACCCCACAAAGCGCCTAAACCTAGCGCTTTCTTACGATTATCCACAGGGATGACATGTTTAGCCATAGGTGATAAATAACCCCAAAGCCCTTTACCTAAATATTCGATACGATTTAACCATAAAAGCCACTGACCGATATATAAACCTAATAGGATGAGAAATAGTGCTGCAATAAGACGTAATCCTGCAATAGGTAAACCAATATTTTTAGCGGCAAGAGAGCCAGTAAAACCGACAATAGCACCAATTAAACAATAGCTGCCAATACGGCCAAAATGATAAAAAAACACCAGATTTAACGCTGGAACTGTTGGAGAACAGTTATTTTGCGAAGAGCTTACTTTAACAGGTATATCACCTTGTGCACTGGTTTGACTGGTTGGCTGATTGGAAGGTTTATTAATAGCAGAAGTAAGCATGGTGGTTATGCCGCCACACATCACTAAACAATGGCCAGAGCCAAGTAAGCCAATAATAAAGGCAGAAAATACATCTATACTCATTTGTTATTAATACTTTTTTTAGCGCTTTTTATTTCTTCCTCTTGTTCTGATTGTGTTGCAATGTTTTTAATTTGAGGTTCATCATCGAAAAGAATACTCATACCCTGTTTTTCTAGATCTTCAAATTGTTCTGTTTTAACAGCCCAAAAAAAGAGATAAATAGCTAAAGAGGTTAATAAAATGGCAATAGGGATTAATATATAAATAATACTCATATTTTACTCTTTAACTTATTTTTTAAGTAAACGTAATGAATTGGTTATCACTAAAATGGAGCTAGCTGACATACCAATAACAGCCATATAAGGCGTGATGTACCCAGCTACTGCTAATGGTAATACAATAGCATTATAACCAAAAGCCCATAAGTAATTTTGTAAAATTATTCGACGAGTCTGGTGCGATACTTGTATTAAGGTATTAATGCTACTTAATTTATTGTTGAGTAGAATAACATCGGCGCCACTCTTAGTGATATCTGCGCCACAACCCATCGCAATAGAAATATGAGCAGCACCAAATACAGGCGAGTCGTTAACACCGTCACCTACCATCGCTACCTTATAGTCTTGTGCTTGCGCGTCTTTAATATGCTGCATTTTATCTTGAGCACTTAGTCCTCCGAACACAGAATTAACGGGTAGTATTTTTGTAAGCGTATTACACGCTATTTGGCTATCACCTGATAATAAGAGTGTTTTATTGTTTTTATTAAGGGGCGCTATGGTTTCAAAGGCGTCATCACGAATTTTATCAACCAAGTAAAAAGCAGCAATAGGTTTTTTGTTCGCCATTAAAATACAACTAGGACTATTTATATTAACGTTTGACGATATTGTTTGAATAGTACTTAGAGAGTCAAGCTCTTCTAACCAGGTAAATTTACCAATAGCATAATCAATATTATTTATAGTGCCTGTAACACCTTGACCAGAATGAACTGTAACTTGCTTAGCCGTTAAGTTGTGGTCTCTATGTTCGGTAAATGGCTTAGCTATAGGATGTTCGGAGTGAACCTCTAATGCCGCAGCAATAGCGAGTATTTGTTCTTGGCTATAGAATGAATTTTCATCAAGTAGCTCAACGTTACTGATGGTAAATTCACCCGTGGTTAATGTACCAGTTTTGTCAAAAGCGAAACAATTTATTTGTGGCATTGTTTCCATAACATGGCCACCTTTGATCATAATGCCAGCTCGATTTAAACGTGTGGTGGCACAAGTTAGTCCAGTAGGTGTTGCTAGTGAAAGTGCGCAAGGGCAGGTTGCTACAAGGACAGAAAGAGTGATCCAAAAAGCTTCTTCTGGCATATGCTGTTGCCAATAAATTGCTGTAGCAATAGAGGTTAATAGAATAAGGGCAACAAAGTATTGCGCAATCTTATCCGATAACTTTGCTATTTTTGGCTTGTGCGCTTGGGATTGTTCGCTCAAACGAATAAGTTGGCTGAGAAATGATTGGTTAGAAGCCTGTTTGACCTGCACAATAATATTACCATCACCATTAATAGTACCAGCGAAAACCTTATCATTAACTGTTTTACTTATAGGTAATTGCTCACCTGAAAGCATTGCTTCATTTAACTGACTAAGTCCTGAGGTAATGATGCCATCAGCAGGGACAATTTCACCAGGTTTAATAATAACGATATCACCTTGAACAAGCTGTTTAGCTGCAACAATAATCTCGGTAGTCTGTAAATTATTGTTAGCTAAATCTATACTTTGTACGTTATCACTCAAGGTAACGTTATTGTTTGAGGTAACTACTTTGGTGGCAGTCATTGGCATTAACTTTAATAAGTTAGCAGAAACTTGCGCTGCATGTGAGCGAGCTCTAAATTCTAGGAACTTACCAATGAGCAGTAAAAAGGTAAACATAGAAACCGACTCAAAATATACCTCACCTTGTTGAGTCATGGTTGCCCAAGCACTGGCAAAAAAGGCTAAAAGAATAGCAATGGAGACAGGAACATCCATAGATAAACGTTTTGCTTTGATGGCTTTTATCGCACCAGTATAAAACGGTAAAGCACCATAAAATACTATTGGGATTGTTAGAATAAAACTCACCCAGCGTAGATATATTTTACTGTGCTGTGACATATCCGCGAAAGCACCAAAATAGAGACCAACCGTAATCATCATTACTTGCATCATTAAAATGCCACTAATACCAAGACGTTTGATAAACTCTTTACTTTGCTTTTTATTTCTTACTTCTGTGTCATTGGCTTTAAAGGGCATTGCCTGATAACCAATACTTTCAATGGCAAGTAAGATATCACTTAGTTGTACTGCATCATCTTGCCACCTAACTGTTGCTCTTTGGCTAGACGCATTAACATTGATACTTAGCAAACCATTCAGCTTATCTAATTGCATTTCGATAAGCCAGGCACAGGCTGCACAGCTGATACCATCAATAGTTAATATAGCTTCTTTACAACCATTGTCTTGATAAATGAACTCGCTTTGTAACACCGCTTCATCCAGTAATTTATTTTTCTGTAATTGCTCAGGTACAAGCGTTTGGGCTTTATGAGCGTGCTCTGTTCTTACGGTATAATATTGAGTTAGACCATTTTCAACAATAGTTTTCGCTATCGCTTGACAACCGATACAGCACATAGATTGCTGAATATGGCTGATTTCAACCAACAAGTTAATTCCAGTAGGAACGGCTTCATTACAGTGAAAACATTTGCTGGTCATGGCTACTTTCTTAGGAGATTGGAGGCACTATGATGAGATTTATCGATCTCAACATAGTGACCAGAACATTATCAACTCGACTAATGCAGAACTAATTAACTAATTAACTAATTAACTAATTAACTTATTGGGCTTTTATCGGATCCGGTATTAAATCAATAAAATCATCTTGCGGTAAGCTAATGGTATCTTGGATTTTCCAGTTATTCTCAAAAGAGGTCAAGGTAAGCTTCCATTTTCCACTTATGCTGCGATCAAAGTAATGTCTAAAATAGCCATTACCATCCTGAGTTAACGCTAAATAAAAGTCTCTTTCTTCAAGGGTAGGATGAAAAAAACTGACATTAAGTAGCGGGAAAACTTTTTCAATACCTGTTGGTTTTATTATTAACTCATTATCCTTTAACTGAATAGCAAACCGCATACCTAATTTTTGGGCCATTTTTACTTTGCCCACCTCTAAATTGATGGATTTGCCTTTTTTATAATAATCACCAACGACTAACGTATCAGGGTTAGTATTAGCAATGATATAAGTAGCAATACCAGCTACAACAGCGGTAAAGGGAAGAATAAAAACTAACCAAGCCCAAGGCTCACGGTACCAAGAATCTTTCATAAAATAGTACTTACGTTGACAGGAGAATATAGAAAGGATTATACCTTTTTTATTAACACTCAGCTAGTTTCAAGTCTATTAAAAGGTATAAAAAAACCCTTGGTTACAAAGTGTAACAAGGGTTTTTATTCAGGTGAACACTAACTCAAACTACCGTGACTGGCAAAGGATTAGTTAGACTATTTAATATCTATGTTGTGACTAATTAATCTTGCGAAAGACTATAAACATAAGCACTAACTAGATGAATTTTCTCTTCACCAAAGATATCCAACCACGCGGGCATGACGCCTGCACGACCATTACGAATAGTTTCTTCAATAGCACGTTTTGACCCCCCGTATAACCAAATATTATCAGTTAAGTTAGGAGCACCCATGGGTAAGCCCGAGGCTAAGCTGCCTTTACCATCAGCACCATGACAGCCAGCACACATGGCAAATTTACCTTTACCTGCTTTAGCGAGATCTGGATCAACAGAGCGACCACTCAAACTAATCACGTAAGCTGCCATTTCTTTAACGCCTTGCTCGCCACCTAAAGCACCTTTCCAAGCCATCATTCCCATAGCTTTACGTCCTTTAACCAAGGTTTCAGTAATTGCTTCTGGTGAACCACCATAGAGCCAATCTTTATCAGTTAGGTTAGGAAAGCCTGTTGTACCACGCGCATCAGAGCCATGACATTGTGAACAGTTTTGAATGAACAAACGCTGACCTATTTTTAATGCTTTATCATCAGTAGCTAAGTCTTCAATACTACGCGCTGCGTAAGCTGCAAAGATAGGACCAAACCTAGCATCTGCGGCGGCAATTTCTCGGTCATATTGAACTAATACACCCGAGTCTTTAAGTGAGTATTCTAACGTTTTAGCTTTTGATTCAGCAATATTTAGAATACCTTGATTAGAGCTTTTCCAGCCTATAAGACCACTCCAACCACCTAAACCATAAGCGGCAATATAAAAGAATGCCCACACGATAGTTAACAAGAAAAACGTACTCCACCATTTAGGTAAAGGGTTATTTAACTCTTCAATGCCGTCAAAAGAATGACCCATTGATTCGCCTTCTTCAACGCCTGCAAAATTCTTTAGGCACATGCGTAGTAGTAAAAAACAACCGACTAACGAGCCAAGGGTAAGCACCCAAACCCATATATTCCAGAAGCTAGACATTATTATTCGTCTCCTGTTTGCTATCTTTATTAAGATGACGTTTTTTATCTTCAGTATTTATTTTATCTTCTTCAAAAATTGAATTCGCTACATCATCAAAAGATGACTTACGTTTTTTTGAATAAGACCAAACAACAATAATGATAAATAAAGCCAATATAAGGAGGGCGACAAACCCTCTGAGAGTACCGTAATCCATCAGGGCTACTTCAACGCGTGGCCAAGTGATTGCAAGTATGCAATCACGGCACTCATTTCAGTTTTACCTTTTACCGCCTCTTTAGCGCCGTCAATTTCTGCTTGCGTATAAAGCGGAATTGCCTTGCCATTTTCATCTTTATGACTACGATTACGTGTTAAAAAATTAAATGTTTCTAACTTCTTACCTGTTATTTCGCCATCAAGGGTATTGGTGTTTAACCAATTATAAGCAGGCATGTTCGACTCTGGCACCACTGAACGAGGGTCCGTTAAATGAGCAATATGCCAAGCATCACTATAACGACCGCCAACACGTGCTAAATCAGGACCAGTACGCTTAGAACCCCAAAGAAATGGATGTTCCCAAACATGCTCACCAGCAACACTATAATGACCATAACGCTCTGTTTCTGCACGAAATGGACGAATCATCTGACTGTGACAGTTACTACAACCTTCACGGATATAGATATCACGGCCTTCCATTTGTAATGCAGTGTAAGGCTTTAAGTTATCAACTGGTGTAGCTAATTCTTTTTGAAAAAACAACGGCGTGATCTCAACTAAACCACCAATACTGATAGCAAAAACTGTAAATAAGAAGAACAAGCCAACGTTCTTTTCAACTTTTTCATGTGAATTTTTCATAGGGCTCTCCTTAAGTGATTTCAACAGACTTAAGACTATTGTCTTTAGCACCGATAGTTTTGAACATGTTGTAAGCCATTAAGAAGAAACCAATGACAACGAGAACACCACCGACGAAGCGGATGAAATAAAATGGATAAGAAGCAGTTAAGCTTTCAACAAAACTATAGGTTAGCGTACCATCACTATTTACCGCTCTCCACATTAATCCTTGCATTACACCCGAAATCCACATGGCTACGATATAAAGCACGATACCAGCAGTGTGTAACCAGAAGTGAACGTTAATTAAACGGATGCTGTACATACGACCTTGGTTAAACAATATAGGGATTAAGTGATACATAGCACCAATTGATATCATAGCAACCCAGCCTAGTGCTCCTGAGTGAACATGACCAATAGTCCAATCAGTGTAATGAGATAAGGCATTAACTGATTTAATTGCCATCATAGGGCCTTCAAAGGTAGACATACCATAGAAAGATAATGAAACAATTAAGAAACGTAAAATAGGGTCATGACGAAGTTTATGCCATGCGCCAGAAAGCGTCATAATACCATTAATCATACCACCCCATGAAGGAAGGAATAAAACGATAGACATAACCATACCTACTGACTGAGCCCAATCAGGAAGTGCAGTATAATGTAAGTGGTGAGGACCAGCCCAAATATATAAAGAAACTAATGCCCAAAAATGCACAATAGATAAACGGTAAGAGTAAACTGGACGCTCTGCCTGTTTTGGTACAAAGTAATACATGATCCCTAAGAAACCAGCAGTTAATAAGAAGCCAACGGCGTTATGACCATACCACCACTGCATCATGGCATCGATAGCACCAGAGTAAATTGAATAGGATTTCATTCCTGATACAGGAATTACCATTGAGTTACCAATATGCAATACCGCAACGGTAAGAATAAAACCACCAAAGAACCAGTTAGCTACGTAAATATGCGATGTTTTACGTTTAACTAAGGTACCAAAAAAGACGATGGCGTATGAAATCCAAACCACAGCAATAAGAATGTCAATAGGCCACTCTAGCTCAGCGTATTCTTTTGAAGAGGTGTAACCTAAAGGTAAAGAGATAATAGCTGCAACAATAATAGTTTGCCAACCCCAAAAGGTAAAGGCTACTAATTTTCCACCAAAGAGTCGCGTTTGACAGGTACGTTGCACCACATAATAAGAAGTGGCAAATAATGCACTTGTACCAAAAGCAAAAATTACAGCATTAGTATGAAGTGGACGAAGACGGGAATAGGTTAACCAAGGTGTATCGAAGTTTAACGCAGGCCAAATTAATTGTCCCGCGATAAGTACACCTACAAGTGTACCAAAGGTTCCCCAGATTACAGTCATTACAGTAAACTGACGTACAACATCAAAGTTGTAGTCTACTGCTGACATATTACTTGTGGTCATGTTAAGGATTCCGCAGTGTTATTATTAATCAGAAAGTATCTTTTGCTGTAATACCTAAATATGAAAAAACCTCAGGTATAGAACACAATTTATACTAACTCTGTGTGTTTGCTCATTGAGCTGTGAGCTTTGTCACATCCGTGTAAATAAATATTTCAAAAGCCCTGTAATTTTACCCTTTGGTAAGGATATAAATCAATAACTATACGTGTTTATATTTGATGTAGATCAACAAAAGAGAATTACTTTTAAATTAATCGTAGATATTAAATGATCAAAAAAGATAAAAGTAACTCAATGAGTTAGCAACTTTTTATTAGTAATTGCTCTAAAACAGATAATAAGCAATTATATTGCAAAGAGATAAGGCTAGTTATAGACGTTTTTCAAGAAATGGTAAGCGGTAAATTTTTATTTAATAACTCGTTATTAGCAAGTTGTTTTAATAGTTTAAAGATAATAGGACGAGTTATTTTCCTTCAATGCTAATTATCTGTTCTTACTGAAATTTTGATAGTATTTGACTTGAAGTCTCTAGACGAATACCGATGAAGTTAACAATATTATGACGACAAATGGTTAACTCTATTTAAGTTTTATTACCTGAATATTTTGAATAACGCTGACAAATGCTAAGTAAAAATATGGCTAGTCAGCATTCAGCTTATTATTACCGAGAAGTGTTGGAGAATTACGTTACTGATCGTAGCTTTGTTCTATCAGTAGCTAAATTAAATTCTGTTATAATTTAGGCGTTAATTTCGAGTAAGTAGAAAGTGGAGCGATATAAACGTTACAAACAGCGCTATCTTCTAAGCGATAGCACTGTCGTTATAAATTTCTAAACATACCAGAATATACTGCGAATAGCGCTTTGGTTTGTTCGAATAACCTTACTCAGTGCTTGATTGAGCAGAGTTGTTCAATCTCTTTTAGCGCTAACTTCAATACGTGTCTTTAGATAGTTACTGGTTAAATCTATAGTGTAATTTTCAGAGCTAATAGGTAAGTAAATTGCCTACATTGAACAACTATCGCAGTCTAGGTAGTTTGAATCTGATTACATCGTTGGGACTTTACTTACCGATTTAGTCGCTCGGATCATTTACTTACAACGATTATTTTTGGCTGTTAATACTTAGACTAGCTAGTTTACTGGCGTTAGTGGATAATAACAACGTAGCAGTAGAAGGATGGCTTTTCTGTGTCTAATAAAAGGTTAAATAACGTGTTAAAACAGTTTCCCCTTATCGGTTTACTATTAATTTTAAGTGCATGTAAGCCAATAGGTGAGCAGAACTCCACAAGTAATAATAGCGCATTAGTATTACAATGTATTGAAAGCCAGAGTCGTTGTGAAATCAGTACAGAACTCGGTATTTTCAGTATTAGATTTTCCCAACATCAATTATCAGATACAGTTAAAACTGAGCTACCTTTTTTTATTGAATTGTCTGAACTTATACAAATAAACACAGCCAATAAATCGAACCAAAGTACTGAGCAAAGCATAACTAATGTATCAGCCTATCTAGAAGGTAAGGATATGTTTATGGGCAAGGTACCCCTTTTCTTCGAGCAAGGAGCGAATCAAGGTACTTATATGGCACAAAGCTTATTGGCAAGCTGTAGTGAAGAACTGATGGTTTGGCGTTTGTGGATAACAGCCGACAGGGGAGATCTAACAAAAACATTTTTTGTCGATTTCACTAGCCAGCGTTTATAGTTTACTTGTTAGTTTGAATTAATAAATTAGAAAATAAAAAAGCGAGCAGTACTGCTCGCTTTCATGTTCGGTATATTGAATAAAGACAGAGCTCAACCGTTAAATATTATTAGTTACATCAACAGCTAGCTTTAATCGTTGTCCTGGCTGTAAATATTTATTTCTATCAAGATTATTCCAGCGCTCAATATCGCTAATCAGTACATTAAACTTATCCGCTATGCGCGCAAATGAATCGCCACTGCGCACTTTATAAGTAATATTTCGCATGATAGCGTTTTCGACATTGTGAAGTGATTTATTATTGGCATAAGTTGTTTTACTTGTCTCTTTTTGCCAAATCACTAATTTTTGGCCAAGTTTTAAGGTATCTCTAGGAGCAAAACCATTCCATTTCGCAATACTTTTACTATTTACTTTATATTTACGACCTATATCCCATAAATTATCTCCCGATTTTACGGTATGAAAAATCTTACGACCTTTTTGTGGTCGACTCTGTTTTTTGGCAACACGTTGTTCTTGCGAAAAAATATAGCTGTCTAGTGATTTAGCTGCCACAGGAATAAGTAAATGTTTACCAGCACGGATTTGATTACCCTTGATGTTATTAACTTGTTGGATTAATTTTACACGGGTATTAAATTTATTAGCAATAAGCCCTAAGTTGTCACCACTTTTAATTTTATAGCGCTGCCAAGCTAGTCTCTCTTTTTTACTGAGTTTACTTAGCCCTAACTCAAATTTTTCAACCGTATGAGAAGGCAATAATAAACGATGAGGACCATTAGGATCTGTTGCCCAACGATTAAAACCAGGATTGAGATGTTGTAATTCAGCTAACGATAAACTAGCTAAGGTTGCTGCTTTAGCTAAATCGAGTTGTGATTTAATATCAACCTGACTCAAGACACGTTTATTATCGATAGAATAAAGTGATAAGTTAAATGCTTCAGGGCGTTTTATAATATCCGCTAATGCTAATAATTTTGGCACATAAGCGCGGGTTTCTTTTGGTAAATCAAGTGACCAAAAATCGGTAGCTTTACCTAGACTTTTATTTTTTCTAACCGCTTTTCTAACACGGCCTTCACCCGAGTTATAAGCGGCTAAGGCTAGCATCCAATCGCCATCAAAAAATTCATTCAAATATTTGAGATATTTAATGGCGCCTTCTGTTGAAGCAACGACATCACGTCGGCCGTCATACCACCAGTTTTGCTTCATACCAAAGCGTTTACCCGTACCAGGTACAAACTGCCACATACCAGAAGCGCGACCGTGTGAATAAGCAAAAGGGTCAAATGCACTTTCTACAATAGGTAAAAGGACCAGTTCAATGGGCATATCATTTTTTTCTAGTTCTTCAATAATATAGTAAAGAAATGGTTCAGCACGCTTAGCGACACGCTTAAGATGGATTGGGTGCCTTACGTACCAGTTTCTCTGCGAGACAATACGTTTTTCTTCCGGTATATCAAAGGTTATTTGGTTTCGAATACGTGACCAAATATTATTTTTGTCAATAGCCTTTTGATCTTGTAACGTATTATTTATAGGAAAGTTAATATCAGCAACTGGGTGGGTAACATTAATACTTTCATCAGCTAACAGCGCTTGATTAATTTCAATAGGATCTACAGTTTCAATTTGAGACTCTACAATTTGATTATCAGTAATGGTATTATCATCACTTTGGGAGAGGCTTTGACAGCCAGCTAAAAGAACTACAACAGGTAATAATAAATACTTCATGGATAATCAGTAAAATCGGCGGGAATTAAAAATAGTTGAGCAGATTAGCATATTTAAGCAATAGGTGAAAATAGTTAAAAATACTTCCTGCTATAATTATTATAAAAATACTGTTACTAATACTTATCTTTCCATGCTCTAATCACAGAAAAAACCTCACTATCACTACTTTGGTTTTGGTTACTATAGGAATTTGCGGCTAGTTTAACTGACTGCTCATGGCAACGGAGAAAGGGGTTTATCAGTAATTCCTGCGCTATATTACTTGGAATTGTTGCTTGATTTTGTTGGCGCTTATTATTTACTTGCTCGACATAGTTATGCAAATCACTGTTATTGGGTTCAACGGCTAAGGCAAAGACTAAATTAGCTTGAGTATATTCATGAGCGCAGTATATTAAGGTATCAGATGGTAAATGTGCCAGCTTAGTCAAAGATTGATGCATTTGTTCTGGTGTACCTTCAAATAATCGACCACAGCCTCCTGAAAACAGTGTATCACCACAAAAGAGCATGTCTTCGTTATGATAAGCTATATGACCTTTAGTATGCCCAGGCAAGTCAATGACAGTAAACTGGCAATCAAGTTCAGCTATGATGACAGTATCGTTTTCTTTCAGTGTGACATCAAGCCGAGCAATATTTTCGGTTGCTGGCCCGTAAACGGTTACATGCCAAGCTTTAGCTTTTGCATATTCAAGTAAATGTTGAATACCACCAACATGGTCTCCGTGATGATGGGTAATTAAAATAGTGGTTAATATTACATTATTTTTTTCTAAGTAATCGATACACACAAGAGCATCTCCGGGATCAACAAGCGCTATGTTATCGTTGCTTTGAGTCGATATTGCCCAAATGTAATTATCGTTAAAAGCGCTAATTGCTGTAACAATCTGTTGTGAGTTAGTCATAAAAGATTTTACCTGTAGTTCGTTATATACTTACTTTGATTATACGCCTAAAAGAAGCCTCTATGAAACCAGCATTAGCTTTTCGACAACCACATTACCCAAGTTCTTGGCAAGCTTTACCTAATGGTGAAGTTATTAAAAAGGCAATAGAGCAGGAACTTGCTCCTTGGTGGCAAAAGTTTTTTGGCTACCATTTAATTAAGGTGGGCGCATTAAGTAGTGAAATTGAAATACCCAATTGTACTATAAACCATAAAGTAAATATCAGTAGCAAAAATGGCTTAGCAGATATAGTTGGCGATATTGATGATTTACCGCTACAAGAGCATAGTGTTGATGTTTGTTTGTTAAGTCATACGCTTGAATTTTCTCTTGATCCCCACCATGTGGTTCGTGAAGCTAATAGGGTGCTAATTCCAAATGGCTATTTAGTTTTAACCGGTTTTAACCCATTAAGCCTTGTTGGGCTAAATCGTTTGTTGCCTTATAGACGCAGTAAAACACCTTGGAATGAACACTTTTTCTCGCCGATGAGAGTAAAAGATTGGCTACATTTAATGGGTTTTGAAATCTTAGCTGATCAACGTTGTTTACATACTAGCTTAACCGGAAAAATGAGCGAAGATAACTTATATAAAAAGTGGCATCATTTTGCTAGAAGTTATTTACCTGCTTTAGGTTCTGTTTATGTCATTGTTGCAAAAAAAAGGGTACTGCCATTAACGCCGATTAAACCGAAATGGCAAATAAAACACAGTTTTCAACCAGTCAAAGTTACTAGCATGAATACACCAAGATAGTCAGCTAGAAAAAGCAACGAAACTAATAGATAAAAGAGTCATCTATCAGTAAAAACATATTTATTAACTATTACTAGAAAGTACCAGACATATGAAAAGTATAGATTTAGAGCACTATTTAACAGCGCTGTTAAAGCCACAGAAAATAAAAGATTTCACTGTAAATGGACTGCAAGTTCAAGGGTGTGAAAACATTCACAAAGTCGTCACTGGGGTTACTGCATCTAAAGCACTTATTGAGCGTGCGATAAGTGAAAAAGCGGATGCCATACTGGTACACCATGGTTACTTTTGGAAAAATGAATCTTATGCTATTCGTGGTATGAAGCATAACCGTATCAAGGCACTATTAGTCAATGACATTAATTTATTTGCCTATCATTTACCTTTAGATATTCATCCAACGCTTGGTAATAATGCTCAGCTCGCTAAGATCTTTAACATTGAAGCCGTTGAACCGTTAGAGCTTGGTAATCCGTTAAGTGTTGCTATGCAAGGACATTTTAAACAAGCGTGTAGTGGTAAAGATTTTAGCCAGTTAATTAATAACACACTCGAGCGAGAATGTTTGCATATAGCTCCGCCGAGTAATAAGCCAATAAAAACTATCGCTTGGTGTTCTGGCGGTGGTCAAGGGTATATTGAATTGGCGGCAGAGCAGGGCATAGATGCCTTTTTATCGGGAGAAGTATCAGAGCAAACTACGCATATTGTTAATGAAATGGATATTCACTTTTTTGCTGCAGGTCACCATGCCACTGAGCGTTATGGTGTAAAAGCGTTAGGCGAACATTTAGCTGAAAAACATGGACTTGAAGTACTATTTGTTGATATTGACAATCCAGTTTAACACTCATTTAGAGCCGCTATCACTTCTTATAATCAGCTTAGTTAAATAGAGATTTAAACCATTGCACTATCATACCTAAACTTTCATACCAGGCAATAGTGCTTTGCTCCAGTTTTTTACTGCTTGGCATATAGTGAGGCCAACTCTTACTGCTCTGTGGATTTCTTACCCAATAACCAGTTGGTGCTGCAATAGCGTCTATCCCTTCTTCGTGAAAGTATTCCATAGAGCGAGGCATATGGTCAGCATTCGTTACTAGTATAACTTGGGTACCTTGAACCCTCGGCGCAATTAACTCTGCTTCTTCTTCAGTATCCTTGGGGAAGTTTTCGGTAATAATTTTTTGCGCAGGAACTCCTAAAAGTACTAATGATTGTTTTACGGTTTCAGCATTTGATAGCGAATTATGTCCAGCATAACCCGAAGTGATTATTCTTGCTTCGGGGTGTATTTGATAAATACGTAACGCCTCAACCATTCTTTGTAATGAACACGTTTTTAGTTGGCTAGTTACCGGTAGTTCAGCATTGGTATTATGACCGCACCCTAAGACAACAATATAATCGATTGACATATTACTTCTAACATAGGGAGGGTAATCATTTTCAATCGCAGTCATAACCGTATCTGAAAAAGGTGGAAAGGCGGTGATAAAGAGAATAACTAACGCTGCGGATATACTCTTAATACTTGTTTTTGGTTTTTTACCATGAACTACGAGCGCAAAAATAAGTAATAACAGCACGATATTAATAGGCATGATCAAGACGGTTATAATTTTTTTAAGAAGAAATAAATCCATATAATTTAACTAAGTTACATATAACATTGATATTTATTTACTATAACAATTATTTTGATAAAGTGCTTGTTCAAAAAGTATTTTCAAGTATATATAAATGTCTATTGCAATATTGTGCAAAACCGTGTTTAATAATCGCGCATTATTGTTTAGGGTGAATACTCTAAAGTCTAATGTACCAGAAGAGGTGCGAAACTTAGGTAGAAAACGCGAGGAACCATATTTCTAATGACCGTTTTTGAGGGAAGTTATCGCCGAGAGTATTTAAGAGTGGACTTAAATATTCGGTCACTAAGGTTGAATCCTTATGGCTGTCACCTGACGTATTTGCTTAATAATGCCTAATTAATTAGGTGTTATTAAGCAAAAAATAATAGGTGGAGAGCTTCTGGCTGAAAAATTATCGTTTATTTGCTGTTTACCTTGTTTCCCCCTAAACAACAAAATACAACATTCGTTAACTACTCAGTCATGCTCTTCCAATAGTTATTTACTTGGTTAATACATCAGTAAATGATTAGTATTTTTATGGGAGAAATTTATGAATTTAGTGCAATCAATACCATCATTAACCGTAGCCAAGTTTGGCGGCACAAGTGTTGCCGATTTCGAAGCAATGTTACGGTGTGCTCATATTATAAAAAATAATACCAGTAACCGCTTAATCGTTGTTTCTGCTAGTGCCGGTGTAACCAATTATTTAGTTCGGTTAAGTCAAAAAAATATTCCCGTTAATGAACAAAAGGATATTATTGAAAATATCCGTGCGATTCAGGTCAATATTACCCTGCATTTATCTAGCGAGGTAGAAGCTGCGCTCAATCAAGAAATAAATAACTTACTTGATCAATTAACGCAGCATGCTTTAATACAATCACTAGAATATTCGACCAAAACCACGGATGCGATCCTAGCCTTTGGCGAGCAACTTAGCTCACGTATTTTTGCACAAGTATTACAATCTATTGATGTGACTGGTGAGTACTTCAATATACAGCAAGTTATGAAAACTAATAGTTTACATGGTAAAGCGGTAGTCGATATCAATGAACTAGCTAAGCAATGTACACAGTTACTTGCACCTAAACTTATAAATAAAATCATCGTTACTCAAGGGTTTATTGGACAAGATAGCTGTGGTCATACAACGACCCTAGGACGAGGTGGCTCAGATTATTCAGCAGCGTTACTCGCTGAAGCCCTAAATGGAACGAATTTATCTATTTGGACTGATGTGGTTGGTATTTTTACCACCGATCCACGTATTACAGATCAAGCGCGAGCTATTAAAGAAATTAGCTTTGGTGAAGCCGCTGAAATGGCTACCTTTGGAGCTAAAATACTACACCCCGCAACGCTTATTCCAGCTATACGACGTAACATTCCTGTTTTTGTTGGTTCAAGTAAAGAGCCTGAAAAGGGGGGGACGCAAATCAAAAGAGAAGTTGACTCTAATCCAACGTATCGTTCAATTGCTTTGAGACGAGAGCAGACGTTAGTGACGGTAAAAAGTCCAGCTATGCTTCACGCAAGTGGCTTTTTAGCAAAGGTATTTAGCGTATTGGCTAAACATGAATTAAGTGTTGATCTGATCACCACTAGTGAGATTAGTGTCGCTTTAACCTTTGATAACCCAAGTGGTTCAACGCAATCATTAATTACTAATGCTGTTGTTGCTGAATTAGAACAACTTTGTGAAGTGAGTGTTGAGAATGGCTTGTCGTTAGTTGCTGTTATTGGTAATGGATTAACGGGTGCTAAAGGTATTGGTCAAAGCATATTTGAAACGATAAATGATATTAACATCCGTATGATTTGTCACGGCGCTAGTGCCAATAACTTATGCTTTTTAGTTGATGAAGATGATGCCAATTTTGTTGTTGAGAAATTGCATAATACGTTGTTCTCTTAAAATATAATAGCCTATACATTT
>CAJWZC010000063.1 GCA_913049915.1 uncultured Colwellia sp. | reverse complement strand
TGCCCTAATGTTCTGCCGCTTGGACGCATGGTGTGTTCCTTTAGAGTAAATATAAGTTAAGACTGATAAATTAATTCTCGCTATTATAATGCTTATACCCGCTACCAATCAAGATGTAGGTTTCAGAGTGCTTGAGCTATTTCAATTCAAGGCGCTGTGATGAAATAATGGTTATTCCCTTATAAGTCACATCAACGAAGAAGTGAGGTTGCTCAAGCGCTTCTTCGATGGGTTTAAAATAACTTTATACAGCGTTAAATAATCAAACCATAGAATGACTATACTTAAATTATTTACCTTGCCTAAAGGTATTTTAATTCCCAGTGAAATCCTGCACTTTGAATGATAACGGGTATAAAACCTTTTTTTGAAATATAGTTATCCAATACAAGGTCATGTAGTTGTCTTAGTAACAAATATTATCAGAGCGTATCATGAAGATTTTTAGCACCTTAGTTATCAGTTTAAGCATATTTCTGAGCCTTTTTTCAGGCAAGGTCACCATGGCAAATAATGCACCTACGGCGGTAGCAGAAAACTTACCTACTTATAGCAAAATATACGATGAGCAACGTGACCCTTTTAAAGATGCCACTGCAGCAATAGGCTTAGCCAAAAAAACTAACCGCCAAGTGCTTATTGAAATAGGTGGTAATTGGTGTAGTTGGTGTCACAAAATGGACAGTTTTCTTGCTAAAAATCCTGACGTATATAAAGCATTGCATAGCCAATATGTGTTACTAAAAATAAGCGTCAGTGACAGTAATGAAAATAATGACTTTATGAAATCACTACCTCCAGTATTGGGTTATCCGCATATGTACGTATCAACTGCGCAAGGCAAAATTATTTTATCTAAAGATACTGCTGAATTATTGGATGATAATGACTATTCAAAATCACAATGGTTAAACTTTTTAAGTGACTGGTCAGTAAACTCAACGCTAGCCCAGGCACAATTAGCAACAATGATTTCAGTAGAATAATTAAAACTAAACAGTACAAGCCAAGTAGTAAAAATATAAAGCCTACTCGTCCCAAATCGATAAGGTTAGAGGAGCACATCAGTGATTAATGAAGATAAATGTTCGTCTTTTTTTGATGAAAATTACCAAACGCCTGAATTTATACAAAGCCAAAAACGACAAGCGCAGCAAAATCGACGTCATTTCCTTAAGTCCGCCGCAGGCATGGGAGCATTAGGGAGTTTGCCCCCCTTTAGTGTTAGCGCTAAAACACAAACATCACAAAATGAATTACTTAAAAAATTAGTTAAAACAGAACCTTGGTTAACGTTGAACGCAACACTGAATCAATTATTACCAAGCTCGGCAACGGGCCCTAGCGCGAGTGAAATTAGAGCGACCGCTTATTTATACCAAGTGATGAACGTGCAACCCACCGAGCAAAACGAAAAAGATTTTATCCTCAAGGGTGTCGGTTGGTTAAATGGTTATGCCAACAGCGAAAAATCAGCAGATTTTGTACAATTAAGTTTTGCCGATAAAGAGCAGTTACTTCGTGGCATTAGCCAATCAACCGCAGGTCAAAATTGGCTAAATACTTTACTAGGCTATATTTTTCAAGCCATGCTTTCTCCTGCTAGCTATGGCGGTAACCCTGATGGTATTGGTTGGCAATGGTTAGAGCATCAAGCAGGCTTCCCGCTACCTGAAAAAGGCCAACGCTATTTTGAGTTACCCACTAGAGCACGTATTGATTTGATCAGTCGCGTTGCTTACGACAAGAGACGTGTAACAACGAATACGATCAAGGCACCCCATAAAAAATCACCCCAAGGAACCAGAAAAGCATGAGTTATGACATTTGCATCATTGGTAGTGGCGCTGGTGCCTCCCCTATTGCCCATCAATTAGCAAAAGCTGGCGCTAAAGTATTAGTCCTTGAAAAAGGCCCTTGGTTAACAGAAAAAGAATTCTTCAAAGATGAACTGACCATCAGTATCCATGATGCTTACAATCCCAAACTCAATGATGAACAGCACGTTATTGAAGAAGAATACCTTGATGAAAATAATAAACCCTTCTGGCAAGGTGAAAAAACCAGTGATTCTGGTTGGAGCTGGTGGAATGGTAATGTTGTCGGCGGTTCATCAAATTTCATGAGTGGTTATTTTCATCGCTTGAAGCCGATAGATTTTCGTTTAAAGTCTGAATTTGGCGAGATAAAAGGTGCCAATATTGAAGATTGGCCAATTAGCTACAATGAACTCGAGCCTTATTATGCCAAAGTAGAGCGTGAAGTAGGTGTTTCAGGTCGAGTGGTTGAACACCCACATCAAGAGCCACGTTCAACAGACTTCCCCTACCCGCCTATTGCCGAACTGCCCATGTCTGCATGGATAGATAAAGCAGCTAAAGAGATTGGTTATCATGCCATTCCCGTACCTAGAGCGATTTTATCTGAACCAGCGATGGGTAGACGCAGTTGCGAGTATTCAGGATATTGCAGTAGTTATGGCTGTGCCTCTGGCGCTAAAGGTAGTGGACGAGCAGCACTATTAAACCATGCCGTAGCATCAGGTAATTGCACCATAAAAGCGAACGCCAAGGTATACAAAATCGCCAGTGATAAAGACGGAAAAATTACAGGTGTGCACTATTACAATAAAATAGGCCGTAAAAAATCTGTCAGTGCAAAAATTTATGTCGTCGCTTGCCAAGCAGTAGAAACATCGCGTTTGCTATTGGCATCTATTGGTGAAAAATTCCCACAAGGATTAGCCAATAATAATGGTCAGGTCGGTAAAAATTTATTGTTTAGTGGTGGCGGCACCGGACAAGGTGATTTTAATTATTCAGACTTATCTGAGCAAAAAGTTAACGAGCTTAAGCAAGTCGGTCCTTTTATTAATCGTGCCCTACAGGACTGGTATCAAATAGCAGATAAAAACTTTACTGGCGCCAATAAAAAAGGCCAAGCCAAAGGTGGTACCATAGACTTTTTATTCCACCAAAATCCTATTGCTAGAGCACGTGGCACACAGTGGGGGGTAACCAAAAGCGGTGATGAAAAATTACTGTGGGGCGAAGAGTTAAAGCAAAGTTTAAAAACCGAATTTACCAGCTATAAAACACTACGTTTTGAAGTGTTTAATGACTGGCTGCCTACTGACGATTGTTTTGTCAGTTTAGATAACGAAGTAACAGATCAATGGGGCGATCCGGTAGCCAAAGTACGTATTGGTTATCATGATCACGACCTTGAAGTAGGCGAGTACTTATCGAAAAAAGCAGAGAAACTACTTGAAGCCCTAGGTGCAAAAAATGTTTACTCCTCAGTCAGTGGTTCTCCTTCCACTAATTTAATGGCGGGAGGTTGTCGCTTTGGTAATGATCCCACAACCTCTGTACTCAATAAAAACTGCCAAGCCCATGAAGTTGATAACTTGTATGTTACTGATGGCTCATTTATGCCAACAGGTGGCAGCGTACCTTACACCTTTACCATTTATGCCAACGCCTTTCGAGTTGCCGATAAAATAAAAGCACATTGGCAGCAGATACAGAAACAGGCATAATTAACTTAATTCACTGGTATTAATCAACCTAATCCTGTTGTCGTCATTCCCGAATTCACTTATCGGGAATCCACGTTTGTTTCAATTAATCACTTCGAAACTAACGTATCGACGGGGATGTCGGTTATATTTGAGTACCCTCTTTTAGCAAAATTTCAGGTAACACTTATGATCTACAGCATGACTGCATTCTCTCGCATTGAAATTAAAGGCGATTGGGGCAACGCCGTTTGGGAAATTCGCTCGGTTAATCAACGTTTTCTAGAAACACATTTTCGCTTGCCTGAGCAGTTTCGTGGCATAGAGCCTGTTTTACGTGAGCGTTTCCGTAAACAGCTAAATCGCGGAAAAGTAGAGTGTCACTTACGTTTTAATGCCAATGCAACAAACAAAAGCGAGTTAGCACTTAACGAGAATTTGGCATTACAACTTATTCAGCATGCTAATTGGATTAATGATCAAACACTTAACAGTAAAATTAATCCTCTAGAAGTAATGCGCTGGCCTGGTGTGATGGAAGCACCTGAAAGCGATATGTCTGCCATTCAAGCCGAGTTACTCGCTGCTTTTGATCAAGCTTTAATTGATTTTGTTGCCGCTCGCGCCAGCGAAGGTGAAAACCTTAAAGTGATGATTGAACAACGACTTGATGCTATAACTGCCGAAGCAGATAAAGTACAAACATATATGCCAGACGTCATTGCTTGGCAGCGTAATCGCATTATTGAAAAGTTCACCGATGCTAAAATTGATTTAGACTCAGGTCGAGTTGAGCAAGAATTAGTTTTATTAGCACAGAAGATGGATGTTGCCGAAGAACTTGACCGTTTAAACAGCCATGTCACTGAAACGAATAAAATATTGAAAAAAGGTGGCGCCCAAGGTCGTCGTTTAGACTTCATGATGCAAGAATTTAATCGTGAAGCAAATACCCTCGGCTCTAAATCCATTAATACCGACATAACAGCAAGTGCTGTGGAGTTAAAAGTATTAATTGAACAGATGCGTGAGCAGATCGCGAATATAGAATAATGTTCTTCTATTGAATAACCTCAAGAAAATATTAGTCATTTCTTAAAGCCATAGCTAAGTTATATTTTAGCTATGGCTTTTTTATGGATGACGTTAGACGTTATGAGCGATAATATAAAATATTAAACACGTCAATATAGTAAAGCTGTATATTGCTTGGTATAACATCAGTAAGACTTTATAAGGATATCTTCAGATGATCACACTTTCCCCAGAGCAATGCCGTGTTATCGGTGTCATGTTAGAAAAAGAAACCACTACGCCAGAGCAATGCCCGCTTTCTTTAAACGCTATTGTTACAGGCTGTAATCAAAAAAGCAGCCGTGAACCGGTTATGTCATTGTCAGAAAGTGACGTGCAAAATATCGTTGATGAACTAGTGCAAATGAATCAATTAATGGTTGACCAAAAAGCGTCTACTCGCGTTAATAAGTACTTTCATCGCTTTTGTGATACCGAATTTGGTAATTTGAAATTTACGCTCCAACAAAAAGCGCTTATTTGCGTGCTATTTCTTAGAGGGCCTCAAACGCCAGGCGAGTTAAGAACACGTACTAATAGATTGGCTGACTTTAACGATGTCAGTGAAGTTGAAACGGCTTTACAACAATTACAAAACTTAAATGGTCAAACTCTGGTAAGAAAACTCGAACGTGAGCCTGGTAGGCGTGATTGCCGTTACGTACATTTACTCTCAGAGTTTGATGAAGCCAACTTTGCTCCATGCGCCAACACTCAAACTGACGAAACACCATTGGTAAACCAAGCTTCATTAGTTCAGAGAGTTGATGAATTAGAACAACAAATAGCATCATTAACAGAGCAAATGGTCTGTTTAACTGAATTATTAAATGATGACTAAACATTAGCCCTTAGCTATATTTCAATGGATATTAAAATGTCAGACCTAAAAAGCGACAACACTGAAAACCTAACTACCGCTATAACCGATACAGCACAGCAAGCTATCGATCTTCCCGCTGAGTTATTACGGGAAGAAATAGAACAAGCATCTCAACTTTACCAAATACTGATAGATTTTATTACTCAATACAGCTTTCAATTAGTTGGTGCTGTACTAATATTTTTAGTTGGATTATTCCTTGCGGGTAAAATATCAAAACTTGTGTTGCGCGTGTGTGAAAAGAAAAAAATTGATATCACCTTAAGTCTCTTCCTAGCTAGCACCGTTAAAGTAATGGTCATGGCGATGGTGATTGTTATCGTTTTAAGTAAAATAGGTATTAGTGTTACGCCATTTCTTGCTACTATCGGTGCTGTGTCCTTAGGTGCAGTTTTAGCATTACAAGGTTTGTTAGCCAACTACGCTTCTGGTTTTAATATCATTGTCACTCGTCCTTTTGTTATTGACGATACCATTGAAATACTGGGCGTAACTGGCATTGTGAAAGAAGTAAAATTAGCTTTTACCATCATCCAAGATGAAGATGGTGCGCAAATCACTATCCCGAATAAGCATATTGTTGGGGAAGTGATGCTTAATTCAAAAAAAGATTCCTTATTAAAACTTTCAGTGGGTATTTCATATCAAGACAATCCCATAGCAGTAATCGCGCTTGTTGAGCGTACTTTAGCGAAGCTTGATATATATACAGATGAGGTACGTATGCAGGTGGGTATTGATGATTTTGCGGACAGTGCTATTACCATTGGTATTAGGCTTTGGATACCTACAACCAACTTATACGCAGCAAAGTATAATGCCTATCAAGCGATTTACTCAGCGTTTGAACAAGAAAAAATTACTATTCCGTTCCCTCAACACGATATACATATGATTGAGCCAAAGAAGCTTGCATGACAAATATAGGGTTCACTGGTATTAAAAAGTAGCGCTTAGCCTATACGTCTATTTATTGGTTAAGTTAAAGGATGTTATAGGGTAAACCCTTCACATATATGGGTTATTGAACCTAACTCAAGACTATTTTATGGTTGTCTCTGTCTTAACCCAAAGCTAACTTTTTAATAAAAAAGGTAGCTTGATAGACTCTACCACTCTTTCATAGAGTATTTTTTGTCCATAAACATTTTAAGGCTACTTTAATATGACTAATTTTGCCGTTATCGGTACCAGTAAAATCACTGACGCTTTTATTGAAGCCGCAAGGCAAGACCCTCGCTTTAATTTAATCGCTATTTATTCTCGTCAACAAACAACAGCACAAGCTTTTGCCGATAAGTATAACATTGAACATTGTTTTACTGATTTAGCCTTATTGGCTAACAGTAAGCTTATTGATGCGGTATATATTGCTTCACCAAACAATTTTCATACACAGCAAAGTATTACACTGCTAGAAAGCGGTAAACATGTACTTTGTGAAAAGCCGATTGCCATTAACTGTGCTGAACTTACCAAAATGGTAACTAGCGCTAAAGTAAATAATGTTACTTTTATGGAAGCAATGCTGGTGACTTTTCTGCCTAACTATCAGCAAATAAAAAACCATATAAAAGCACTGGGCAACATCCACAAATATAGCGCATCATTTTGCCAGCTTTCATCTAGATACCCTGCTTATTTACGGGGAGAAAATCCAAATACATTTAATTTAAGTTTTGGTAATGGCGCTTTAATGGATGTAGGTATTTATCCGTTATATTTGGCAATAGATTTATTCGGTTTACCAACAGAGGTAATAGGTCAAAGTCATAAATTACCAACTGGGGTTGATGGTTATGGCGATCTTTTATTGAAGTACGATTTACCCGACATAGGTAATAATCAAGCGACTTTACAAGCACATATAAGTTACTCTAAACTCAGTAATGGTAACAATATTTGTGAAATACAGGGCGAAAATGGTTATTTAATGTGGCAACATTCATCATTGTTCAATGAAGTGTCTTTGCATTTAAACGACGGTAGATGTCAAACATTAACATTAGCGCAAACTGATAATAGAATGACTTATGAATTGAGCCATTTTATCGATTTAATAGAAAGTGGTCACAGTGAATCTTCGGTGAATAGCTGGCAACTTTCGCAACAAGTATTGTCGGTAATAGAGCAGGCCAGAAAGCAGCAAGGTATTATTTACTCGGCAGATAAACCAGCAGAAAATTAAAAGGCTTAATTTCTGATAATAAGCTCAGCCTTTTTAACGCTGATCTAACCAAGTATCGTGAATAAATGGTCTAGCTATTAACAGGCAATACTTTATAAGCACAACGTCTTGCCCCTTCAATAATATGCTCTTCTCGGCTAACCGTAGCGACTTCGTCCATTAACGCCTGAAATATTTGTAATTCTGAACGACAAAAACTCAAACACTTACTTGCGGCAGCACAAATGGGGCAATGGTTTTCGATTAACCAAAACACGCCGTCATGTTCTTCAACCGTTGCCATATAACCTTCATCACTGCGTAGTTTAGCTAAGGTTTGTAACTTTTCTTCCACGCCAAAGCGATCCGCAAGGGCTAATCTATAATTGACCATAGACGTTTCTTCTCGGTGACTGATAAGCTTTTCCAAGCCATCATCACCAAAAAGTGTGATAACTGAGTCGAGCAACTGCACCGTTAATTCATCGTGACGGTCAGCAAAACGGCTATTACCTTTATCTGTTAATGACCAATATCGCGTCGGTCTACCTCGAGCCGCTTTTTCATCCTTAAAAATCACATCGCCTGAGTCTTCTAACCCTTGAACATGCTGACGAACACCCATGGTAGTAAGACCCAATTCACTTGCCAGTATTTTTGCGGTTAAAGGCCCTTCGGTCTTCAATAACTGAATTATTTTTTCATGTGTTTTCATTAGATCTACAGTCAAGAAACGGGATATATGCCTATTATTACCTATTTTTAGTATTATTTCATCGTCTAGCCCAATATTAAGTAAAGTTTTTTGTTTACATTTTACTTGACCTTCTTTAGTAAAGCGCTTACTTTATTAAGTAAATAGAATACTTTACTAAAGAAAATAAAGGGAATAATGATGAATTTACTTATTATCAGTGCCAGTCAACGCACTCAATCACAAAGCGAAAAAGTCGCTGAGTACCTCGTAGACAACAGTGCGAAATTTAGTAGAACTAGTCATATAGAGTTATGTAAAAAACGTCTGCCGCTATGGGATGGGGAAGATAGCAGTAAACAAAATGATGATAGTGATTGGCAGACCATTAATACTGAATTACAAACGATGGATGCAGTAATACTTATTACTCCGGAATGGGGAGGAACAGCCTCTCCTTTATTGAAAAATTTATTAATGATGGCGCAAGCGGAAGATATCGGTCATAAACCAGTACTGTTAGTGTCTGTCGTTAATGGTATTAGTGGCGCTTACCCGATTGCAGAATTACGGATGAATGCCTTTTCTAATAACAAACTGGTAGCGATTCCCGATCACCTAATTATTAGAAACGTTGAAGAAATTCTTAATACTATTAATCAGGACAAACAACCCGAAGATAGCGCTATAACTCGTCGAGATAAAAGTATCCGCCATCGCATCGGTTATAGCCTGCACACTTTATGGCATTACAGCCAAGCGATGAAGAGTTTACGTGAAACCTTACAAGGTAACGTTTATAACAATGAACATTTATACCCATACGGTATGTAGATAAAACATAAACAATAAAAATCAGTTAAAACACTGATGAGTTATTATGAATTTAAATCAAGTCACCCTTACTGTCATTAATATGGACGAAAGTACTGAGTTTTATCAACGCTTAGGGTTCACTCAAATTGTGAATACCCCAAATTATGCCCGTTTCGCTTGCCCTGATGAAGGCGCTACTTTTTCATTAAGTTTAGCTGAAAAAGATATTCTGACGACAGCACAGAATAAACTGAGCACAGGCACAACAATCTATTTTGAACATAAAAAATTAGATGAATGGGTGGCAACAGTTCAGAGCCGGGGCATTGAGTTTGATCAACTACCTATCTCACAATCTTACTTATGGAGTGAAGCAATATTAAAGGATCCAAGTGGCAACAAAATTAAACTCTATTGGGCTGGCGAAAATCGTTTAAATCCGCCTTGGCGAGTTGAAAAAAAATACCAAACACAAAACAATTAAACTATTATTGATAAATACGTTTTCAAAACGTAACGGAGAGCGATTATAAATACTTTAGAACATATAACCTAGTCGTTACAGACATAAATTTTTATCGAGTTGCTTTTCTGCACTGGCATGTGTCTGGTAGCGATAAGGGTTAATGGTCAGGAAAGCCGAGAAACTGGTAACATTTTGGTGATGACTATCAATATATAGCCTTGGCCGATAATGGCGTTAGCGACAATAAAAATTTAGCAGGTCATCAAGTAGGTTTAGCGTATTTTTCTTATATCACCAATAATTTAAAAGGCACCATAACGCGTATTATACAAGCAGGCTTCCCTATTAATAATGAGGGTACACCTAATGAGTGTAGAGAAAATATCTATTTTCTTGATGGTTATGGTTATGAAGTTGAGTTTTTTCAATACCATACTGACGTGCCAAAACTAAGAAATCGCTATTAGTAGCACTATTTATACTCAATATATTAGGCAATTGATGTTAATGTTGATGAAAAAACAGTCACTTTACAGTATTTATCAACATCGCTTAAACTTTGCGTATTGAAGCAATTTAAGGATTTTCATGGGTAAGTTTCAATGGCTCTTTATTTTTCTATTCCTCTCGGGTTGTGCCACGTTAGGTGTAATGGAGTTTGATAAACTTTATGGTCCTAGTAATGTCGATAATCGACTAGTTCAACCAAAAGCAACCACCGCACAAAAAATTAACTTTAATGAGCATATACAACCAATTATTGAAAATCGTTGTGTCGTTTGTCACGGCTGTTATGACGCTCCTTGCCAATTAAAAATGGAAAACCGTACGGGTATTGCACGTGGTGCGAATAAAGCTACGGTTTATAACGGTGAACGCTTACTTACTGCTAACATAACAGAAAATATTAACTCACATACAAACCTTAACGTTAAAAATTTGCAAGCAATGCGTCAACAAGGTTTTTTTCCAGTACTAAATGAGCGTCAACAAACCCCAGAAGCTAACGCACAGGCTAGCTTATTTCACCAAATGCTGGCCTTGAAAAAAGCACATCCATTACCTAAAGATGCCTTACTTAATGACAGCTTTGATGTCAGTTTAGATCGCAATCAACAGTGCCCTACCATAGAGGAGTTTGATCAATACCAGCAAAAATATCCACTAGCGGGTATGCCCTATGGTTTACCAGGATTGTCTAATAACGAACATGATCTACTGAGCGATTGGTTAGTGCAAGGGGCTATTATGCCACAACCTTCAGAGGCTAATAAATCAGAACAAATAATCATCGACCGTTGGGAAAAACGATTAAATAATAACGCGCTAAAATCACAACTTATTGCCCGTTATTTATTCGAACATTTATATTTAGCTAACTTATATTTTGATGCTGCACAAACAAGTTACTTTACCTTAGTTAGATCAAGTGCACCCAGTGGCCAGCCAGTAAAAGTCATTACTACTCGTCGACCTTTTGATTCGCCATTTAGTCATAACCAAGACACTGATATACCCAAAAATTCCAGTTTTTATTATCGCTTACTTAAAAATAATGATGCTATAACGGCCAAACGACATATGCCCTACCCGTTTGGTGAAGCTAAATATAAACGTTTAACCCAGTTGTTTTATGAGGCTAATTATACGGTTGATGCGTTACCTGATTACCAACTTGCCAATGCTGCTAACCCCTTTAAAACCTTTCAAGCGATACCCAATAAAGCTCGCTATCA
This sequence comes from uncultured Colwellia sp., assembly GCA_913049915.1. Taxonomy (GTDB): domain Bacteria; phylum Pseudomonadota; class Gammaproteobacteria; order Enterobacterales; family Alteromonadaceae; genus Colwellia. The sequence continues at coordinate 11,292 of CAJWZC010000063.1, read as the reverse complement.
GTTTTTATTAGACCAAGCACAATTCTCAATTATGAATTTTATGAAGGGGCCAGTGTGTCGAGGGCAAGTGGCACTCAATGTTATTAATGATAATTTTTGGGTGTTTTTTCTAAGCCCTGATAATTTTGATCAATTCCCAACCGACAATTTTATAGACGCTAGTGCTAACTTATTAGAGATGCCAGCCTCAACCAGTGACAAAGCCTTGTCTTTATTGTACTGGCGAAAATATGCTAAACAACAACAAACCTATGTACAAAATAAGATGGCATACTTACACGATATTGGCTTACAAACTAACGAATTAAACCTTGATTTAATTTGGTCTGGTGAAGGTAACCCTAATGCCACCTTAACGATATTACGACACTTTGATAGTGCCAGTGTTACCAAAGGTTTTGTTGGCCCAACTCCAAAAACGGCTTGGCTAATTAGTTACCCAATACTTGAGCGCATTCATTACTTATTAGTCGCTGGTTTTGATGTTTATGGTAACCTTGAACACCAGCTTACGACTCGTTTATACATGGATTTTTTACGCATGGAAGCCGAAAGTAACTTTATTAGTTTACTGCCTAAAGCCAAACGTAAAGCAATTCATGAATATTGGTATCGCGGTACCAGTGACGACATCAAGGATTATATCTTTTCAGATGACTTCTACCAGTTACCCGAGTCAGGTGTCAGTTATACAACAGACACACCAAAATCAGAGCTTTTGGACAAAGTGGCACAATACACTCATAACACAGCAGTGAATCAATTTAACTTAACTGCGGCCAATAGTGATAACGTTGATCAACAAATAGCTAAGCTTAGTAACATCCCTGCACAGTATATTAATATATTGCCACAAGTGAGTTTTATTATGGTAACTGATGACAACGAAAATAGGGTCTACAGCTTATTAGGTAATGCCGCACACAGTAATGTTGCGCATTTGTTTTCTGAAGATGATAGACGACTTCCTACTGAAGACAGCGTCGCTATATTACGCGGTATTGTTGGATCCTACCCTAAAACATTCTTTGCAGTTGATCGTAATGATTTAGACGATTTTGTCACAAAACTCACGGCAATTAAATCCGAACAAGACTATCGTCAACTTAAAGACCGTTATGCGATTCGTCGTACCAACCGAGACTTTTGGCAATTTGCCGATAAATTACATGCTTGGTATTTTAAACATCAACCCGAGTCAGCTGGACTGCTTGACTTTAATCGCCTTGAAAATAGATAAATGAATAAATTCACAAACATTACTAATGACTAATGACATTGCAACATGCTGTAAATGAATACTGACGTTTAAACACATCGCAATTATTTAGGAATTCGTTTTGCCGGAAATAACTCTGCTAAACTGATTGATACCAAAATAAAGACAACTAATATCTATCTACTAATTAGGCAGATAGATTGAACAGCATGTTAATTCAGCGGGGAATACAATGACTACAAAATCTCTTTTCATCACCAGCCTCTTAGCCAGCACCTTAATCACTAGCTGTACTGGCAATTACACAGACAATACTGCAAAAACTATGACTTCATCTAACGCTTCACAAAAAATTAGTTACCCGATTACCAAAAAAGGTGCCGTAGTAGACACCTACTTTGGCCACAGTGTTGAAGACCCTTACCGCTGGTTAGAAGATGACCGCAGCGAGGAAACTGGCGATTGGGTTAAGGCAGAAAATAAAGTAACCTTTGATTATTTAGCACAAATACCATATCGCGAGCAGTTAAAATCTCGCTTAGCTGAATTATGGAACTATGAAAAAGTTGGCGCTCCTTTTAAAGAAGGTAACTATAGCTACTTTTACAAAAATGATGGCCTACAAAACCAGTATGTTGTTTATCGCCAAAAAGACGGTGGCACTGCTGAAGTATTTCTAGATCCTAATACCTTCAGTGAAGATGGTACCACTTCAATGGGACAGTTAAGCTTCTCAAAAGATGGTTCAATTGCTGCTTATACTATTTCTGAAGGTGGTAGTGACTGGCGTAAAATCATCATTATTGATGTAGAAACAAAGAAAGTAATAGAAACACCACTTATTGATGTTAAATTCTCAGGTATTTCTTGGTTTAAAAATGAAGGTTTTTACTATTCTAGTTACGATAAACCAAAAGGTAGTGAGTTATCGGCAAAAACCGACCAACATAAACTTTATTACCACGTATTAGGGCAGTCGCAAAAAGACGATAAAGTTATTTTTGGTAACACCGCAGAACAAAAGCGCCGTTACGTCGGTGGTGATGTCACTAAAGACAATCGATTTTTACTTATCTCTGGTGCTATTTCAACGTCAGGTAATGATCTTTACTTGAAAGATTTAACTAAGCCAAATAGCCCATTAATCACTATTACTGATAACTTTGATGCTGATACTTATGTTATTGAGAATGAAGGTGACAAGTTATTCTTAGTGACGAACTTAGCTGCGCCAAATAAGAAAATTGTTACGGTAAATGCGCAAGCGCCAGCTAGTATAAACTGGACCGACTTTATTGCTGAAACAGATTATGTATTAAGCGCTTCAACAGGTGGCGGCTTCTTCTTTACTGAATATATGGTTGATGCCATTTCTAAAATATACCAATACGACTATCAAGGTAAAAAAATACGTGAAATCAACTTACCTGGTGTAGGTAGTGCTTCTGCTTTAGAGGGTGATAAAGACGAAAACACTTTATATTACTCATTTAGTAATTACAAAACACCTGGCACTATTTATAGCTACAACATAGATAAAGGTGAAAGTAATATTTATCTTAAGTCAGGTGCTAAATTTGATAGTGCAGCATACGAATCAAAGCAGGTATTTTATCCTTCAAAAGATGGCACTAAAGTACCTATGATCATTACCTATAAAAAAGGTATTAAACTTAACGGTAAAAATCCAACTATTTTATATGGTTACGGTGGATTCAACGTTAGCTTAACACCAAGATTTAGCGTTTCTCGCGCAGTATGGTTAGAGCAAGGTGGTATTTATGCTGTTGCCAACCTACGTGGCGGCGGTGAATACGGTAAAAAATGGCACAAAGCAGGTACACAATTAGATAAACAGAACGTTTTTGATGACTTTATTGCCGCTGGTGAATACCTAATTGAGCAAGACTACACTTCTAGTGATTATCTAGCGATTAATGGTGGTTCAAATGGTGGTTTATTAGTGGGTGCAGTAATGACTCAACGCCCTCAGCTAATAAAAGTAGCATTACCTGCCGTTGGTGTATTAGATATGCTGAGATATCATACCTTCACAGCAGGTGCTGGTTGGGCTTACGATTACGGTACTGCTGAGCAAAGTGAAGAAATGTTCACTTACCTAAAAGCTTATTCACCTGTTCATAATGTTAAAGCTGGTATTAGCTATCCAGCAACAATGGTAACTACTGGTGACCATGATGATCGTGTTGTCCCAGCACATTCATTTAAGTTTGCTGCTGAGTTACAAGCTAAACAGGCAGGTGATGCGCCAACATTAATTCGTATTGAAACGAATGCAGGTCATGGTGCAGGTACGCCAGTATCTAAAACTATTGAACAGTATGCCGATATTTATGCTTTTACCTTGTTCAACATGGGCTTTACTGCATTACCTAAGTAATGAATATAAGGGTTAGCTAAACTTTGGCTAACACTTATTTTAAACGAATAATACTGATCTCGATCGAGTACTTGAGTAAATTACCGGCTGTTGTGGTAGCGAAGGTCCTAGTAAAAAAGAACAAGATAAAAAATAGAACAAGCTGAAGTAGCTGAAGTAGCTGAGTAAGTATAATTTACTTTCTATCAATCGTACTTTGTACAAATGCCGATTAACTATCAAAGTTAATCGGCATTTTTTGTTTGTGCAACTCTATATTAATAAAATAGTTATTTATGTTCTTTGATCAAGGCGAGAAATGGTTGGCCATAACGGGATAACTTCACATCACCTATACCACTTATACCCAGCATTTCACGTGATGTTTTTGGCTTTACGCGAGATAATTCAGATAAAGTTGCATCATTAAAGACAATAAATGGTGCTATGTCTTCACCATCAGCAATAGCTTTACGCAGTTCGCGTAATTTAGCGAATAACACTCGATCATAGCTTTTTTGTGGTGCTTTTTCTTGCCAGTAACTAGCTTTTTGTAAACGAGGGCTAGCTAACATCAAAGGCTCTTGCGCTTTTAATACTAAGCCCGATGCTTGTGTTAAACATAAAATAGATTGTTGTTCGATATCTTGCTGCAAATAACCTAAATGTATTAACTGACCAATAATCGAGAACCAATAACCGGCAGTTTTACCTTTGCCAATACCGAAGGTAGACACTTTATCATGTACTAATTGTTTTATTTTATCATTCAATTCACCGCGTAAAACGGCAATAACATGATTAATATCGCCTTGTTGTTCGATACGATACACACACGACAATACTTTTTGCGCTTCTATAGTGCCATCAAACTGACTAGGGGGATCTAAGCAAATATCACAGTTACCACAGCCTTTTTCGGTATATTCGGCAAAATAGTTCAGCACAACTTGTCGACGACAGGTTTGTGCATCAATAAAGGCATCCATAGCAGCAAAGCGTTGCATTTCAACATTTACTCGCTGCGGATTATCACCTTCACTAATACGTTTCTTAATACGGTTAACATCTTTCTCATCAACTAAAAATAAGGCTTCTGCATTTAAGCCATCACGCCCAGCACGGCCAATTTCTTGATAATAAGACTCTAATGTACGTGGTGGCTCAAAGTGAATAACATAGCGCACGTTAGGTTTATTGATACCCAAACCAAAAGCAACGGTAGCAATGACTATTTGAATATTATCTTTGGTAAAACCTTCTTGTACAAGTGAACGAATTTCGTTTTCTAGTCCTGCGTGGTAAGCCGCACAATTTACCCCACTAGCTGCTAAGTACTTAGCTAGCTTTTCTACTTGCCAACGGCTGTTGCAGTAAATAATACCGCTATCTTCACCCTTCTTTTTGATGTAGCCCAGTAACTGTTTTTCGCCATTATATTTAGGGGCTAAGGTAAAACGAATATTTGGTCGATCAAAACTATCAAGATGAATATAAGGGTTTGGCAGCGCCAGTTGGTTCAAAATATCTTTACGGGTAGTCACATCGGCCGTGGCCGTTAATGCCATAACAGGTACGGTAGGGAAATTTTGTTTTAAACATTGTAGCTTGGTATAAGCGGGTCTGAAATCATGGCCCCACTGAGAAATACAGTGTGCCTCATCAATAGCAAACAAACTAAGTTGCAGCTGACTCAAACTTTGTAAGAAGTAATAATTAGTTAAACGTTCAGGCGCAACATAGAGTAGTTTAATCTCACCTCGCCCTAAGCGCAAAAAGATATCACTGATTTCGTTCTGCTCAAGACTAGAATTAATAAAAGCAGCAGATATACCTTGGCGAGTTAAGCCATCTACTTGATCTTTCATCAAGGCAATCAAGGGCGAAACAACAACAGTCACACCAGGTAATATTACTGCAGGCAACTGATAGCATAATGATTTACCACCCCCCGTAGGCATTAATACTAATGAATCTTGTCCTCGCAACAAGCTATTAATAATTTTAGCTTGCCCCTCACGAAAGCTTTCATAACCAAAATGGTGCTTTAACGTATCGAGCAATAAGACATCATTTTCGGTACTTTTTTCTGTACTGACTGCTACATTTTTTTGGACGTTGACTACTGAGGAGTTCAAGAAGGTATCGACTAATTTTCTTATGGATAATATTGTTATTTTAACTCAGCGACACAGTGAAAACCTAGCACAGAAAAATATATTTATAACTCAAATAAAATCATTAAGTTACTTATAAGTAAATAGCGTAGTACCAACAAGTTTACGGTGAAAAATATACCCCCTTAGCTTTTAATACTTGAAGTACTGATTGTCATGGTATTATCCTCGTTCGTTCATCACTAAGACAGTTGAATACATAAATCATGAGTGTAACAGCCACACATCAACTTGAAGCCAATAGTAGCCGTAATGGTGCTTTTAGTGCATTAAGTGCATACCTATTATGGGGTTTTGCGCCAATTTATTTCAAATTACTCACCGCTATTGAACCCGGTGAAATTATGATGCATAGAATCATTTGGTCAACGGTATTTTTGTTAGTGATGATCATTGTTATGAATAAATGGTCACAGTTAGTAGCTGCTTTCAAACAACCTAAAATATTATTACAATTGTCATTATCCGCTAGCTTTCTTGCGGTGAATTGGTTCTTATTCATCTGGGCGGTAAAAAACAATCATTTACTTGATGCCAGTTTAGGTTATTACATAAATCCATTATTTAATGTGATATTAGGCATGATATTCTTTCATGAGCGCTTACGTCGTAATCAATTAATAGCGGTTGGTTTAGCCCTTCTTGGTGTATTAATACAACTTATTGCTTTAGGTACTTTACCAATAATTTCACTTGCTTTAGCCAGCACCTTTGCAGTTTACGGATTACTGAGAAAGAAACTTCCGATTAATTCCTTCATCGGATTATTTATTGAGTCACTTTTAATGCTGCCTATTGCATTTATTTATTGGTTTTTCTTTGTCGAAAGCAGTACAAGTAATATGGCGATAAATACCGCTAGCCTGAATTTTACCTTAGTCATGGCAGGTATTGTGACGACAGCACCCTTATTGTTTTTTACTATCGCCGCAAAAAGATTAGCACTGTCGACCTTAGGTTTTTTTCAATACTTGGGACCAAGTATTATGTTTTTATTAGCGACCTTTTATTATCAAGAAACCCTGAAAGTTGCTGAGTTAATTACTTTTGTATTCATTTGGGCGGCCTTAGTGCTTTATAGCCTAGACTCCTTCAAAAAGCGTACTTAAATCGAGCTCTTTGAATGAGCTTGACTGTATCACTTAAAAAAATAGCGCTTAAAAGCGCTATTTTGATTTTATTATGAGTGGAGTCAGCTAGTCTTCTAGTTCAGAACCAAATATTACGACCTGATTGCGACCATTTTCTTTTGCTAAATATAAGGCATTGTCTGCTTCATTCATTTGTTTAGAGAACTCGTCTTCACTATCAAAAACCACACCAACACTCAGGGTTATTGATAGTGAGGTATCACCTGCAGGGATAGTCGACACAGCAATTTCTCGTCTAAAGTCATCTAGCTTATTGTATAAGTTGTCTTGATCTATACCGTGTAATAATACCGAAAATTCCTCTCCGCCTAATCGTGCCGTAAGGCCTGCGCCAAAGTGCTTACGCATATAAAGTGCGACTATCTTTAAGACTTGATCACCAACATCATGACCATAGCTATCATTTACTTTCTTAAAGAAATCAATATCGATCATTGCTAAGCAATAAGGTACTTTTTTATTAATATATTCTTTAACACGTAATTCAGCACTACGGAAAAAAGAGCGACGATTAGCAAGGTCGGTTAAATAATCAGTATTGGCTGCATGCTGAATTTTCGCGATATTATTCAAACTTTCAATATTTTGAGTAATACGACAATAGAATTCTTCAGGACAAAAAGGTTTACGTAAGAAATCATCTGCACCATTTTTTATAAAACGTGCTGAATGAATGCCATTACTCGCACCTGAAATACCTATTACCGCTAGCTGTTCGCGAGTATAAATACGACGAATTTCATTAGTCAGCTCAATACCGTCCATTTGTGGCATTTCTAAATCTGTGATTACCATTTTAATATTTTTATACTGGGCAAGTTTTTCTAAAGCCTGCACACCATGATTAGCAGTTATCACATTAAAATTACGACGTTTTAATAATTCTACAATATGGTTTCGTGCAGCTGATGAATCATCAACCACTAAGATAGTATTTTGACTATTCGTTTGCTGCCAGTGTAAAACACGCTTTAAATACAAAAATGCTTGGCTATTTTCTTTTGGAATATAATCAATTACCGGCTGTGATAGAATTTTTTGTCGGGTTTCATCATCCATCTTACCTGTCATGACAATGCTAGGAATGCCATGAGATAATACACATTCTATGGCCTCGCCATCAAGCGCATCCGGTAAAGCATAATCAATAGTCGCTGCAAAAAAATCAGTATCTGAAGATAGAATATTTTCTACTTGAGCTAAATCACTGGCAACAACCACATCAAACTTTAACGAACGAGCTATCTGCTTGATAACGGTTGCAATCGGTTTACTGTCTTCTACTACTAATAATCTTTGAGACATCACAACACCTTTTATTTTAAATGGGCTATTTTATGGCTGTTCGTTTCCTTATCTAATCAAGCTGAGTCTACAAGTAAAACGAATAATAGACTCAGCTATATCGCTTGTAAGTTGGCATATTCTACTACTAACCACTTACTGCCTACATCAGCAAAATTCACTTGAATACGTGATTGTGCGCCACTACCCTCATAGTTAAGTACAACACCTTCCCCAAACTTAGCATGTTTAACCAGCTGTCCCAACTTAAATCCTGTATTTTCAAAGGTTTCAAGGGTAAAGGTATTAGAGAATTTACCGACTTTACTTGGTCGTTTTACCTGTGACTGCATGCGAATTTCTTCGATACAATCTTCAGGTAATTCACGTAAAAAACGGCTCGCTTTATGAAACTTTTCTTGCCCGTATAAACGACGACTTTCAGCATGGCATAAGTATAGCTTAACCATTGCCCTTGTCATGCCGACATAACATAAACGGCGTTCTTCTTCTAAGCGCCCTATCTCTTCAACCGACTGTTGTGATGGGAACATGCCTTCTTCAAGGCCAGCAATAAAGACTAAAGGAAACTCTAAGCCTTTAGCTGAATGCATTGTCATTAACTGCACTGCGGCTTCAAACTCATCTGCTTGTGACTCACCAGATTCTAATGCGGCATGGGTTAAAAATGCTGTTAACGGTGTTTGTTCTTCGGCTAATTCAGGATCGCTTTCAAACGTTTGACAAGCTGTCACTAGCTCATTTAAGTTTTCTATACGCTGTTCGGCACGTTCTCCCTTTTCAGCTTGATACATTGCTTTTAAGCCACTATGACTAATAATAAAGTTCGCTTGCTGGTCTAAATCTAAGTTATTAGTGTCATCTTCTAATTGCTCAATAAGTTGCATAAACGCTGTAATCGTTTTAGCGCCCCTACCCTTCAACTGCTCAGCTTGTATCATATTCTTACAAGCCTGCCACATTGTTACTTCCATACCACGGGCAGCATCTCGAACTAATGCTAAGGTTTGATTACCGATACCACGCGTTGGTGTATTAATAACACGTTCAAAGGCCGCATCATCATCACGATTATTCATAAGGCGCATATAAGCCAGCGCATCTTTTATTTCTTGTCGTTCGAAGAATCGTTGTCCTCCATAAATACGATACGGTAATTGCCCTTGCAATAGCGCTTCCTCAAGTAAACGTGATTGGGCATTTGAACGATACAATATCGCAATTTCATCTAATTTACCGCCGTCATCACGCCATTGTTTTATCCGACCTGCGATAAAACGTGCTTCATCTATTTCATTAAAAGCAGTATAAATTGATATTTTTTCGCCTGCTTCACCATCAGTCCACAACTCTTTGCCCATACGGTTCGTATTATTACAAATTAACTGATTAGCCGATTTTAAAATATTAGCGGTTGAGCGATAATTTTGCTCAAGACGAATAGTTTTTGCATCATCATATTCTTTTAAGAAGCGTTCGATGTTTTCAATCTTGGCACCACGCCAGCCATAAATAGATTGGTCATCATCGCCAACAATCATGACCTTGCTACGAGCTTTACCTAACATAGTAAGCCATGCATATTGAATCGCGTTAGTATCTTGAAACTCATCCACCAAAATATGACCAAAACGCTGTTGATAGTGATCTAATAAGGCCGGATTTTTTAACCACAACTCATGAGCACGTAATAACAACTCGGCAAAATCAACTAAGCCCGAACGATCACAGGTTTCTTGGTAGGCTTTATACACTTTAACAAACAACTCTTCAGTAGGGTCGAACTGCGAATCAATATGCTGTGGGCGAAGACCTTCATCTTTTTTACCATTGATATACCAAACAAATTGTTTTGGTGGCCACTTCTTCTCATCAAGCTCTAATGAACGAACTATGCGTTTAATCAAACGTAGTTGATCGTCACTATCAAGTACTTGAAAGCTTTGCGGTAAATTGGCTTCTTGGAAGTGCATTCTTAATAAACGATGCGCTAAACCATGAAAGGTACCTATCCACATGCCGTGAGTATTGCCATTCGTTACTTGCTCGACGCGAGTACGCATTTCTGCTGCAGCTTTATTGGTAAAAGTAACAGCCAAAATACTGTGCGAAGAAACTCCCTCAACTTGCATTAACCAGGCAATACGTTGCACTAATACTCGAGTTTTACCACTTCCTGCGCCAGCCAAAATAAGCATATTTTGCTTTGGGGCAGCAACAACGTCACGTTGTTTATCATTTAAAGAGTCGAGTAATTCTGAAACGTCCATAGGATTAAAACCTTTATTGAGGTGGTATTAGCTAGGTTCGGCAGATGATATTGCTAAACAAAAAGCAAAAGTATATCATCATTTATAGTTCGGTGTTGCGCTTTGCTGTTTATTTTTACAGTGATAATCTGCGCTTAATTAGCTAAACTTTATTAAACTAATTTGTATAGTAAGCACAATATTACTCGCTACCATTCTTTAAATTCGCCACACTAACTTTCATCATTAACAGAATAAATGTGACAAAAAAGAAGGACGAATTTACCAAAAACCTCTATTCAAATCTTAGTACGTAGTCCTAAGAAACTTTATGCTTAATAAAGATGAAATAAATATTCTTCGCACAGTTAAATTGGCACCACTTTTTATTTTAGTGCTTTCATTAATTGTCATAGTGTTAATTTTTAAAAATAACAACAGCCATTTTAAAAGTGAAGTCGACCGAATACGTACCAATTCGGTTATTGAAAGAACACTACTCATTAAAAATGAAGTATTAAAAGTTCATGATCTTATTAAAAATGAAAAATCTCAATCTATTAAGAGAATAAAAGAAAACCTCCAAGCACGAGTACGTGAAGCAGATGCTATCGCTAGTTCTATCTATAGAAATAACCAAGATAAAAATAAAGTAGAAATAAAATTACTCATAAGTGATGCTTTAAGAGATATTCGCTTTAATAAAGGTCGTGGTTATTTCTTTGTTTATCAAAGCGATGGATTGTCTGTAATGCATCCTATCTTGCCACAGTTGCAAAACACTAATATCTGGGATTTTAAAGATGTAAAA
>CAJWZC010000062.1 GCA_913049915.1 uncultured Colwellia sp. | reverse complement strand
CTAAGAAACGGCATTACTATCCAAGTTCAGGTAATGAGCACAAATATGCTCCTAATTTACTTAAGCGTCACTTTAATCCTGTATCAATCAATACACATTGGGTGGGTTATATTACCTATTTAAAAACGCATCCAGGCTAGAGTTATTTGGCTTGTGTGCTTGATTTAACGAGTAAGGAGATTGTTGGCTATGCATTATAACAAAGACCAGATGCAAAACTAGCAAACGAAGCATTACTCGATGCAGTGAATCATCGCAATATTCCTAAGACAATATTATTGCGATGTTTAGCAGTACTGTGCTTATAAAATTTAACTCCACATACCAATAATAAAAAAGATAAAAATAATTGATCTTAAGCCTTTTATACTAACGTATAATAAAACCTAAATTAAATTAATTTAAAATCAAGAGTCTATATGAAGTATTGGAGTATGTTAGGTGTTTTAACACTGCTAAGTACCAATGTCGCAGCAGCCGAAAGTAGAGGTGACGCTAGAGAACGTATAGAGCCCAAAGGATTTATTTATGGCTTAGGTTTAGGTATCAGCCAAGAGATCTATAAAGGCTATGATTACAGAGTTATTCCTTTACCTATTATTGGTTATCGAGGTGAAAATCTATCGATTTTAGGCCCCTTTATTAGTTATGATGCTTTTGAATTTTCTGATATTGAAATAGCACTGAAGGTAGCTCCACGCTTCCAAGGGTTTGATAACTCTGATAGTTATATTTTTGAAAATATGAATGAAAGAAAATTCTCTATGGATGCAGGATTAGGTCTTTCTTATCAAAAGAAAGACTGGAAGATAGGCCTCTCTGGTATGTTTGATATTCTTGGTAGATCAAAAGGTTATGAGGCTAAAGCGAATATTTCTCGTGTTTTTCGGTATGGTCCGTTATTTTTTGAACCAAGTCTCAGTTTCAGTTATGTTGATAGTAATCATGTAGATTATTATTATGGTGTAAAAGCAAATGAAACAAACGAATTTACAACGCAATATAAAGGGGAGTCGGCACTAAACACTACGCTTGGTTTCTCAATATCTACACCTGTTTTTTTAGGTGGCTTCACACAGGTTGTAATTGATTATACTTTATATGACGCTGCAATAACTGACAGCCCGTTAGTTGAAAATGATAATAACCTAGGTATTCGTTTATTATTTAGTAAGTTCTTTTAATGACTGAATCATGCCTTTTTTCATATTTACTGACATATTTATTGCTTTAGATACAAGTACTTCACCCACAAGCCAACTAACCAAATATAAATCTAAAGCAAGCCCCTTTAGGGCGAGTAACATAAACTAAATAGCCGCCATGATTAATCATAATTTGCCTTAAAAGACTCAAACCAATACCAGGCTATATTCTATTTATAAAAATTAAAGAAATGTAGCGTAATGAGGTTATTTATTTAATTAAAAGACCTATGAAAAATATACCATTAAAGATAAATTAAGAATGCCTACTTTTAACGAGTAATGTTAGGTTTGTAATCATGACTTGGCTAGGGAATTTTAATGAGGGTATCGAGCAAACATTTTGGGTGTACTTAATTATAACGTTTTTTATTACAGTGATAACTTGGCTTAGCGTCGCAACCCAAGCCTTTAAAGTCGCTAGTACCAGATTTTCACTGATTCTTCGTGATCAATAGATGAGTAATCAGTTACTTCTTTAAGTTACCTTAACTCAAGTCAGCAGTTCAATTAGCCGCTATTAGCGGATAAGCTAATGATAGATAGATAAACCTAACTCTTCTGCAACACCTGCCACAAGATCCATACCAACCAATGAATTACCAAAGCTATTTAATGGTAGGCTCCAAGTACAAATAACACCATAACTAGGCACAATAGCAACAACACCACTTTTTGCCGGTAAGCCGACAGAAAAATCGAATTCTCTTGATTTATCATATAGATAACACTTTTTTTTGCAAGAAATGAATATTCCTCGAGGCAAGTCTATTGAAACAGCGAAGATGGATCAGTTAGTCGATATGTTAGTTAAGCGAATAATTGATACTTTAATGTTTGCGCCTGTTTCTGTCATAACCTTTTACAAAAAAATAAGATCACAGGCATTTATTATCAATCGATAACGAAAGTACCCGCGAGTCTTGCCGTTTATAAATATGCCTCATGAGACAAGTTAAAACAAAAAATTGATACTATTATTAAGCAATTATCACTTGATGAGTATTTTCCTGAATATTTAAAATACACTAAATCACCCAATACAGGCGAGGTGCCTATTATTATGTAATCGCCTTATCAGCTTTGGTAACTAGTTATCTTTACTGTCGTATCTTCACAATTATTCTTTAAGACGATTACACCACACTTAATAGCTGATACCATCAAACTACACCTAATAAGTTAAAGTACTTTCAACCAACTTAAATAAAACCATAAGACATTTGATATGAATAATAAGAAAAAAATCTTTGCGAGCCTATTTTTAATACTCACACTTTCAGCTTGTAGTGGTGGAGATGCTGCCATTAAAAAGGCAAATAAGTTTATTACTCAACAGGCAATAGATAAAACAGATAGCGCTTGGAAAACAAAGTTAAGCCAGCCACCATTACTTAACTTTACTCCGGGTAAAAATTATTTTTGGGAGCTGCAAACAAGTCAAGGCAACCTCACGATAAACCTATTAACTGATTCGGCACCTATGCATGTTTCTAGCACCATTTATTTAACTACATTAGGTTTTTATGATGACTTGATTTTTCATCGTGTTATCCCCGGGTTTATGGCGCAAGGCGGCGATCCTACAGGAACTGGTGCAGGTAATCCTGGTTACAAGTACGATGGTGAATTTAGTGATAATTTTGATGGTGAGTTAGGTCATAACCAAGCTGGTACGTTAAGCATGGCTAATGCTGGCCCAGGTACTGATGGCAGTCAATTTTTCTTAACCTTTAAACCTACACCTTTTTTAGATGGTAAACATACTGTTTTTGGTGAGGTAGTTACCGATTTAGAAGGTAGCTTAACTAAAATTGAGGCGTTAGGTAGTCGAAGTGGCAGAACCAAAGAGGTGATTAAAATTATTAAAGCAACGATTAGGATAGCTGACAGAAAATAAACCTGTAGTCTCAACCTAAATGGTAGGGAAAACAAGTTAATATAGAGAGCTATCGTGCCCCATATCAACTCCCTGATTATGTCGCATAACTAACTCAATATTAATACTTTTATACATAGCATCGAAGTAATAACGAAAAGTGAACAAACATAACAATGTTTGTTCACTTTTATGTGGTGACTGACCCTAAAAAAATTTATAACTCAAATAAAACATCACTGCGGATTATATATTTAATACCATCAGTAATAGGTACTGAGCTGTGTATGCAATGTAAAGGGTGGATACCATGAGGAAAGCATAAAACACCTCCCATAGGGGTTCTAACATCAACATTTTTAACATTATCATTGCGTGTTGCCGGTTGAGCTGGAGTATCAGCATTAACTAAGAAACGCGTTTCTCCCCCTTGAAAATCTTCACTTAAGAAGATTAAAAATGTCATTTGGCTATAACGATCAGAATAAGCATTAGCAATCAGCTCATTGTTGATAACACGACTACCTGGCCAAGAGCCATCAGAGTGAGGCTTGAAATAATCTTTAGCCTTATAACGATAAAAGCGAAATCGTGCATTGATACCCAGCGCTTTACTACCGCCAAAAATAGCTTGTCGATCATCCATTAAAGAAGCAATACGTTGCCAAATAATACCATCGGTTTGTTCATCAACAATCCAGGTTAAGCTATCGTTATGACGAACACTACGTGGCAGGGAAACAGCGGCATCGGGTAAAAAACCTAACTGTTCACTAACACTAATTAACTTCTTACATTCTTCTTTTGTCAATACATTGAGTAACTGGAAGGCACCGGGTACTTGCGTCAACTCGTGACGTTCAATATTGCTTATATCAAATTTTTCACTCAAATTTAGTGGGTTTACTTTACGATTACCCCATGCAGGTAAAGCTGGATGCTCTGCGCCAGGCTCCAAAGCAGCGACAAAAAAGTCAGTTATTTTATCTATTTTTGGGTTCATATTTTTCTCTATTATTTACTTAGAAGTCAGTAATAAAAATGTCTCTATATTTAAATCAGGAACTTACTATAAACGTCATCTTCGAAGTCTCTGATCGAAGATCTATCACTTTTAGCAAACTGGATTCCCGATTAATACTCCACTGGGATGAGGTCCCTGAGCCATGTGCATAGACACGTTAATCAATTACGTATCAATTACTACTGCAAGCTAGGTGATCTAACCAAAAGTAGTAATTAACTAGACACCTTATTTACTGATAACTCTCACCTGAGAAAACTGACGATGACCTGCAGCGGTGCCATGAAAGCCAAAACCACTTTGTTTCGCACCGACCCAAGGACCAAGACCACCAGCACCTTGATTGATAGCCACCATACCCGCTTCCATTTGTTCAGCAACGAGTTTTACGCCAGCGCCACCAAATACCACAGCACCTAAACCGTATGGGCTAGCATTAGCGCGTGCAATCGCTTCAGATAGTTCCGTGAAGCGACTAATAGCAACGACAGGACCAAAAGTTTCATCTTGCTCTAACAGCATATCTGGGCTGATACCTGTCACAACAGTAGGTTGAATATAAGGTAACGCATATTGATACTTTCCTAATAAAAATGTCGCACCTTTAATTTGAGCATCTTTAAGTTGAGACAACACCTTAGCATGCTGTTTTGGATTAACAATTGGCCCAATATTGACATTTTTTTGATCCCAAGGACCCGCATGATAACGACGAGCTAAAGCAACTACTTTTTGCTCAAACTCATCTGCTACACGTTCATCAACATAAATACGCTCGGTAGAAGTACACATTTGGCCAGTATTTTCAAAAGAGCTAGCGACGGCAAACTGAACTGCTTCATCAATATCAGCCCCTGCCATAACGATGAGTGGATCATTACCGCCTAACTCCATCACTAAACGTTTAAGTCCTGACGCGGCACTTGCCATGATGTGTTTGCCAGTAGCGAGAGAGCCAGTGAAAGCCACCATATTGATATCGGCATTAACCAAAGCCTTGCCGGTTTGGGCATCACCGTGAGCAATTTGTAATACATTTTTAGGTAATACCTGATTTAACGTTTTAACAAAAAGTTCGGTAACCAAGGGTGTTTCTTCCGAGGGTTTTAACACCACACTATTACCAGCAACTAATGCTGGTAATAACAAGTTATTCGCCATCGCCAAGGGATAATTCCAAGGTGAGATAACCGCAACGACACCTAATGGTCGATATTGCATTTCTCCATTGCGTCCCATCGATTCACTTTGAAGTGCTTGTGCTATTTCCTGAGTAAAGTAATCCGCATTTTGAACAGTGCCACCTACTTCGTAACTCGCTCTTCGATAATCTTTACCCATTTCTTTACTGATCAATAATGCTAGTTGATCTTCTACTGAAGTAAGCCCCTCGTAGGCCTGCACTACTTTCTGTTGGCGTTGTGTAAGAGACAATGCCGCCCACAATTTTTGTGCTTTTTTGGCACTAATAATTACAGCGGGCATGTCTGCTGGCTCAGTAATAGGAACATCACCCAATGGTGCTCTATTAATGGGATCATAAGAGGTAAGTAATGGCATAATAGGTCTTCCTAGCATTGCGATCTTATAAATGAATCACAAAGTGTAAATTGGTTGTAGAGCAGTATTATGCTAGAGTGGTTTATTAAAGCAACCAGTATACTTTTAGTAACCACATATTTAAAAGAAATATATAATGAAAAACACAATAAAAACAGTGAGTAATGTAAAAGAAATAAATTCAGAAAACTGTGAACAACCTTGCCTTATAGAGCGTGGTATGCGTGTTTTAGGCGGAAAATGGAAAGCCTCTATTCTCTGGCATCTAAAAGATGGGCCGGTACGTTTTAATGAATTATCTCGTATGTTAGCTGGCGCCAGTAAAAAGATGGTCGATCAACGCCTTAAAGAATTGGAAGCGCAAGGTTTAGTCACCCGTAAAGTGATTTGCGATCGTCCTATTGCCGTCGCCTATGAAATCACCTGCTTTGGCAGAACTGCACTAGATATATTAGAAAAACTTAAAGATTGGACTGAAGAGAACGGTCTTTAGTAGTAATCATAATAATTTATCAATCTATTTGATATAATAATTTATTTTTGATAAACAAAAATTAAGTATTGATATCAAGGTAAAATTTAGCGATGGTATTACTAGTTATACTTAATGTTTAGTTCTTAATATTAGTTTTAGTTTTAACTTATTTTTAGCCAAGGAATGCTCATTCATGCTCGCGTCAAACCAGCTTATTAAACAAAGTCTTAATTTTTTTAATGTCAGAAAATTAATTATCCTCTGCTCATTTTTTCCTATTATGGCTAATGCTACAACTGCTAGTACTACCATTGCTGACCAAGATTTTCTCAAGTGTAAAATCAACTTAGTTGAACGTGCTAACAAAGCTGGGTTTTCTTCTTATATAACGCAAACAGTTATTGGTAATATTTCCCCGATAGAGCGCGTAATCGCTTTAGATAAAAAACAACCAGAATTCACCCAAACTTTCGAGCAATATATTAAAGCGAGAGTTACCGATTATCATGTTCGAGTAGGTAAGCAAAAATTAAAACAAAATGAAAAGTTGTTTGATAGCTTAGAAGATAAATATGGCGTACCACGTCAATACTTAGTATCTTTTTGGGGATTAGAAACCGTTTTTGGTAAACACAAAGGTAAAATGTCGGTACTTAACTCTTTGGCGACTTTGGCCTGTGACGAACGCCGTAGTGAATTTTTCACCCTAGAGTTATTAAATTTGTTCACCTTAATTGAATCAAAAAAAGTTTCTGTTGAACAGCTGCAGGGTTCATGGGCTGGTGCCATGGGGCATATGCAATTTATGCCTACCGCATTCTTAAAGTATGCAATTGATGGTGATAATGATGGCAAAGTCGATATTTGGAAAAGTGAAGTTGATGCCTTAACAACAGCGGCTAATTACTTAAATAGAATCGATTGGCAAGCTAAAGAACGCTGGGGTAGAGAAATAAAGTTACCCGAAAATTTCGCCTTTGATAAAATTGTTTTTGACCAATATTACCCACTGAGTTATTTTAAGGAACTAGGCGTTAAAAAAACGAATAATCAATCATTATCATCTTATGATATTCAGGCAGAGCTTTATCTACCTTCAGGTCATAAAGGCCCAGCCTTTTTACTCTACCCTAATTTCAACGTAATTATGACCTGGAATCTTTCGAAAAGTTATGCGCTATCAGTCGGCCTATTAGCCAATAAGTTAGTTGGCGCTAAAGGTCTTGAATTTTTACAACAAGAACAAACTAAAATAAAACCTTATAGTGTTACACAAATGAAAAACCTACAAAGCCAACTCAACGCATTAGGATTTGAAACAGGCGAGCCTGATGGTATCTGGGGTCCTAAAAGTAGAGATGCCATTCGCTCATTCCAACTAAAGTATCAACTTATAGGTGATGGATACCCAAATAAAGAAGTCTTTTCAACGATTACGTTCGTGCAGAGTAAAAATAAAGCCATTACGCCAAACATCAATCAATAAGGTTAATAGATGGGTTGAAGGTAGTTTTTCTACCATAGGTTACCCTTTCGCTTTAAGTTGTCATCAGCCATGGGGCGACATTCGTGCGGCTATTAATCGCGTAAAAGGCACCACGCAGAAGTCGAAAGTAGGGCTACTTGGGACGGTGTCAATGCTGGCACAAAATCAAATCCTATTAGTTTAGAGGCATTGGTCAGCTTAATGGTATCAACACCGCAGTTCGCAGCTGGCTGAGCCAATAGAGACCTTGTCATTGAGATTATTTATCGGTCAGTTAATTATTGAAAGCGGAGCCAAAAACAATATTCGTTCAAGCCAGAATGCTTTGGGTATGTTGCAGTTAAAACCAGAGGTTCTGAATGATTGTGGTATTGAAAAGCGCTTCTATCAACATCGTATGGCACAGGTAGATTGTGCGGTACGTTTATATGTCATGATTAAACGAAATCTTCAGCCGGTATTTTTATCAGTATTTGGTCACCTTGATAAGACAAAACAACAAGCACTCTTCGATATACTCTTAGTTCAATATTACCACTCAGGTATTGGCGCGATGACAAAATTACTGACTGACACCGAGATGGGAAAAGCGGCCCGATACTTTGCTGAACACCCGCAGGAATTCTCTGCTGAAGATATTACTACAGGTATGATATTTCATAACTTGGGTCGCCAACCTTGGGGTTGGGAGTCACTTTATTATGTACTGGATATTATGATAGTGTCTAAGTCGCTATCCGTACACGAAAAATAATACCAGACTGCTTAGCTTCAAACATCATAAAAACTAAGCAGTTCTGTTGATTAGTAAGCTAAAAAACTATGCGTTGTCACATTTGGTAGCAAAGTCTATTCCCAAGTATCAATAACTTCTCTCGCTGCTCTCATCGCTTCAATTGCCGCGGGAAAGCCACAATAAACGCTAGCATGTAGAATTACTGCTCTTATCTCTTCTTTAGTTACACCATTGCGTAAGGCTCCACGCACATGACCTTTTAATTCATTGGGGGCTTTTAGGGCTATTAACATAGAAAGAGTTACTAAACTTCGCGTATCTTTGGGTAAATCATTTCTGTTCCAAGTACTTCCCCAGGCATTTTCCATCACTAAATCCTGCAATGGTTGATCAAATTCATTAGCATTATGTAACGCACGATCAACAAACTCATCACTCATTACTTCACGACGAATTTTTTCTCCCTTTAGATAACTCTCATTCTGCTTTTTTGTGGTCATGCTTATCGCCAATTTAATTAAGAGGCTTTAATACTAAAAAAAATGGTGAACAATAAATAGCACAACTAATGAATTGCTAATATAAGCAACGGTGATATTTAGTCGTGAATAAAAGAAAGCTGTTACAAAAAAAATCTCTTATTCATCTATCTCAGCTTTGTGATCTAATTACAGATCAAATATACTGACTCATCTCATTTATTTCTTAGTATGAAAGTATCGTGTCAACTCAAAAAAAAGCTAAACGTTCTAATAATACCTTTTTAGAACTCATTTATAACATTGCTATTCCGTCGATTATTTTAATGAAATTATCAGGTGATGACTATTTAGGGTCCATGTACGCACTAATTGTCGCATTACTATTTCCTATTGGTTATGGTATATATGACTTTATTAAAAACAAATCGGTCAACTTTATTTCCTTACTTGGCTTTTTAAGTACATTTTTAACAGGTGGCATTGGTTTATTTGAGTTAGATGTTGAGTGGCTAGCAATTAAAGAAGCAGCAATTCCGTTAGCCATCGGCTTAGTGGTACTAGTATCTGGTTTCTGGGGTAAACCCTTAATAGCTAAAATTTTGTTAAATCCACTTTTATTTAATTTAGATTTAATCTATGAAACGTTATTTAACAAAGGTAAAACCGATGAATTTAAGGCTAAAATTCATCGGGCAAATCACCTTTTATCTGTAACCTTTATTTTTTCTGCAACGATGAATTACTTATTAGCTAAATGGATTGTAGTTAGCCCTGCAGGTACAACAAAGTTTAATGAACAGCTTGGTGAAATGACGCTATTAAGCTATCCCGTCATTGCTATACCTTCAACGATAATGTTAATGGCAATCATGTTTTATGTAGTGAAAAGTGTGATGAAGTTAACAGATTTAAAACTAGAACAAGTATTAAATTCTGAAAAGTAACGATAATTATAACGATGAGGTATAATTAATCTTCATCGTTTACTAGAGCTATCATCATCAACCACCCTGACAATAAAGATAACCAAAAAAATAAAATTGCTGTATCTAATAAAGCTGTCGAAAATTTACAGCTTAAAATTGCTACCTTCAATTTGTTCAACTACCTTGAGCCGCCCAATGCTTACTATGAGTTTGAGCGTATTTATAGTAGTCAGCAATGGCAGAAGAAACAAAATTGGATTAGTGATTACTTACGTGAATATCAGCCTGATATTGTTGGTTTTCAAGAAGTGTTTAGTCCCGAGTCATTAAAAGCATTAGTGACTTTGCAAGGTTATGATTATTTTGAAGTGGTTGATCAGCCAGAGATAATTGATGATTTTATTTATAAACGCCCTGTTGTTGCCATCGCCTCTCGCTACCCTATTATTGATGCCCAAGCGGTAAAGGCAAACATTGAGCTTGCTACAACATTAGGTTTATCAGAAGACTTTTCTTTTAGCCGAAAAATACTAAGAGCGACCATTGATATACCTCATATGGGTCATTGTGATTGTTATGTTGTGCACTTTAAATCTAAACGTTCCATGATTGAACTTGATGAGAAAAATAATAAGTGGTCGCCAGAAAAAACGATTATTGAAAGCTTAAAAGCAACTGTGGCTGGTGGTTGGGGTTCAACAATAAAACGTGGTAGTGAAGCGACGTTATTGATGATTGATATGATTGAACGACGTGAAGCTACTGGTTACCCGATGGTACTCATGGGTGATTTTAATAATACCTTAGCTGATGGTGTGTTGAGTCATTTACTAACAAACACCTTACGTTTTGTGTCCGGTATTGACCGTGATGCTTATCTTGCTAAGTATTGCTTAAATGACTCTTGGGATTTATTTCAAGCTGCACGCTCTAATGAAGGTAATAGCGCTACTGAAAATGATAAGATTGCTGAAGCCCTGCTAAAGATAAGTTTAAAAGTAAATCAAGAAATAACACAGACTCGTACCCCAACCCATTATTTTGGCGCGAGTAGTTCAGTACTCGATTACATTTTATTGTCATGTGATTTTGATGCCAGCTATCATGATAGTCTTTATCAGGTCAGTGCTTATGATACATACGACCGACATTTAATTAACCCTATTTTCGATCGTGATGGTGAAAGTACAGATCATGGCATTGTGTTGGTGACACTAACCTTAAGATCATAATGATGATGAGTATGCTCGTTAATTCCTCAGAGTTAATTATTGCAGTTAACTACTGCATAGTTAACCCTCATAGAATTACTATGCAGGTTGTTCTTCTTTGTCATTAAACGAATCCACAAAAGCTTGTAGCCCTCGTTGCACTAGCTCATAGGTTTTATCAATATTAGTAGTAACCTCTGCTTCTAATACCTTTAAACTGCCAAGTATATCCTTAGCTTCACTAAAACCTTGATCTATACCACCACTAATAATTTTAATAAAAGTCGTTAACGATTCCTCTTCACCCATTTCTGGATGCTGTTCTCGAAAAGAACCCAAAAACTGGGTGCTAAAAGAAACAATACGCTCTGCTGTCGCTTCAGGACTGAAATCCACTCCCGACTCATAAGCATCTTCAACACTGCTTTCAGCGCCTCCAGGTTTAAGCGCTTCGTTTATTCCCTGCAAGGCCGTTTTTAACAGCAACGACAGTGGTTGATCGCCTATTGTTTTAGTAAATTTCAGTGAAGACTCTATAATGGCAGCATTAAGTTGTTTTTTATTACTGATATAAATAGACTCCTGTACTTCTCCTGTTTTTTTCTCCTGGGAAAGCTCCGATACTTGCTGTCCCATGGGACCATGCTCTTTTTTATCCTGCACTTGTGCATATGTTTGAAAATTTTGGCTAAATGTGACATTGGGTGTAATTGGTGAGCTCATAATATCTATCTCTGTTTATCAAATCATATATAAAAAGTATCGGCAATATGAAGTATAACTTAACTATCAAAATGTATATATTTTGTCCTGCTACATATCATCTCGATAATTAAATAAGTGGCTATTAAGAAAATAGTTCTTAGGTCAACTGACAATTCAGCTATAAAAAAAGAGCCGTTAAGCTCTTTTTTTATAGCTATACCCATCACACTTAACGCTTCAGATTTCAGTAAGTTGAAAAAGGCTTAGCTACAAGGCATTGATTGACGAGAATGATTGTTCTATTGTCTAAATCAATAACGCCGGAGATGACTATTTACCAGCTTGTCCTCAGGGAACTAAGCTCTGAAGCTAAATAGTGAGGTAGAATGGGTAGAATGGGTAGACATCGATTTTTTATGCCTTAGCCGTCACATCTTTAACCGTTAATTCTTGCATCGCTATTGCCGTTATCAAACTACTAACCCTAGGTAGTAACCCCCTAATTGATTGATTTTCAGCATGCATTGTTTCAACTAACTTAGTACAACTATCAACTAAGGCATCACTGTAGGCAAAACCTATCAACGCAACAATTTTAACCATAGCGAGTTCATCAAGCATCTTAGTACTTTCATCTTGCTGATCATAAACGATGTTAACCAATTCAATAGTACTAACGAATTTTTCCATTCTAGGATTAAGCCTGACTAATGATTTAGCTCTTTTACTCACCGTTTTATCAATAAGCTCTTTACTGGCAGTTAAAGGATTCGGAATTTTTTTACGTATAACTGGTGATTTCTTTTTGATAACCTTACGTTCTATTGAATCAGAGTAGCTGAACTCTCCATCGACAAACTGAGATATATTAGTCACGCTCAACCTTTCAGACATAATCGCTGCAGATTTAGCTGTTTTACGAGTAAAATCTCGATAATCTTCAGCAAAACCATGGGTAGATATACATTGCGCTAAATCTAATATCAATGCATTAGCCTTACCCTTTGATGCGCGTAAACAACGACCAATAATTTGCAAATACAATCTTAATATTTTGGTAGGTCGCGCTAAAACAACACAATCCGTTGTCGGGTCATCAAATCCTATGGTAAGCATAGACATATTGATGATTAACCTAACTTCGTTTGATTTATATCTACGAATACTTTCATCATTAGCATCCCCCGCTCTTTGAGAGTGAACAATTTCATGTTCAATACCAAGTAAACCAAAAGCCTCAGATAGCGACTCTACATGTTTGATAGAGTTGGCAAACAACATAACTTTACGACCATGAGAAAGTGCATCATCAATGGTTTGCTGCGCAACTAAAGAGCAATGTTCCAGTAATATACAATCTAAACCAGAAACACTAAAGTCACCTCGGTACATCTTAACCGTACTGTAATCTATCTCTTGAGATAAGCTAGGCACTTTGTAAACCGGTTTTGCTAATTCACCTAATTCAATCAGATCTTTAGTCGTTGTTTCTTCAATTAATTTCATCGACTTATCAATATAGACGCCAAGTCTATCAATAGGCGTGGCAGTAAGGCCTATAATCATGTCTGGAGATAGCTCTTCACGCATAGCGATATAAACACCACCCATGCAGCCTACATGATATTCATCTCGCAATAGTACATCACACTTTATATTTAGGTGCTTTCTTCTAGC
Organism: uncultured Colwellia sp.; assembly: GCA_913049915.1. Taxonomy (GTDB): domain Bacteria; phylum Pseudomonadota; class Gammaproteobacteria; order Enterobacterales; family Alteromonadaceae; genus Colwellia. The sequence goes on along the minus strand of CAJWZC010000062.1, from coordinate 9,798 downwards.
AAATGACTGTTCCATAATAAGAGTCACATCACCGCCAGGTATATACTTGTAGCCTGATTTAACAACACTAACAGTCAAACCATTAATGGTAAGTGTGTTTAATAATTGTGGGATTAATGCAGCATTACGTAGACTTACTACGATATTTTTATCGGACATTGCTTGGCACAATTTGAGTATACAAATACTCTTACCGCCACCTGTAGGGAGCGCGATAATACAGTTTTCTCCTGCGCCAATCGCCTTATTTACGCTGTTTGTTTGATACTCTTTTTCTAATATCTGCATGCCATACTACTCGGGCTTGTTTCTAGTCTTGGTCTTGTTAAACCACTGATTTTCCATCTACGTGTTTTACAACGTAAATCCTCTAAAATAAGGCTTATATTAGGTGCAACACAAGTCCCATAGAAAAGGGGGCACCATTATATACTGAAATGGCAGCAATATGCAGAATTCCACGATTCATTTTTAAAAAAGAGATTAATACTGTCTTTAGATATTTTTTGTGGGTATAACGTCGTAGCTAACCCTGCTCAATAAAACAGCAAAGTTCGCTACCACGATAACATATTTAAATTTAATAACAGGTCTTTAACTTAATCATTAACGAGAGACTAACCGTTAATTTGTTATATTTCTGAGCAATATTTCAGCATCAAGACCTTATTAACACCGGTTTTTACGTTGCCAAAATAGCTTGCAGTTTTTGAACTATCGAAGTTGCAGCTATCAATACCTATTATGCCAGTAATTTGTTCTAATGCTGGAAATGAGTTTTTGTCTTGGTCATAAGCTGTTGCTATTTTCTCGCACCTAAACATATTCGCGATAACGTCTCCAGCAGCACTTTTTATCGCATTACTTGTCTGACAGCCTACCAACAACATTGTGCTTAGCACAAGAATACTGGTACTCATTGTTTTATGACACTACGATAGGTAATAAGGTAATTTCAACACGACGATTAATCTCACGTCCTTGCGCTGTTTGGTTATTTGCTATGGGTTGTGCTTCACCAAAGCCTACTATTTCGAGACGTTCGTTCATAACCTTTTGTCCACGTAAATATTGAGCTACCGAGCTTGCACGATTTTCAGATAACTTTTGGTTATACTGATTAGAGCCACTAGAATCTGTATGTCCAGCAACGACCACCAGTGTTTTATTAAATTCTTCAATAACTAGAGCAACAGAATTTAACACCCCAGTAAAATTACTATTGATGTCAGCGCTGTTACTTGCAAAAGTAATATTACCAGGCATAATCAGGTTAATTTTGTCTCCGTCGCGTTGAATACTTACGCCACTATCACGTAGCTGTTTACGTAACTTTGCTTCTTGAGAGTCCATATAAAAACCAATACCACCACCGATAGCTGCACCACCTGCTCCTGCGGCCAAAATACGTTTATTACGTGTATTACTGTCTTTATCTTTATTTTTGATATAGGCAACAACAGCCGCCAGGCTAGCACCCGTTGCAGCACCGATAGCAGTTTTACTTGTTTTGCTGTCACCTGTATAAGGGTCAAATGTTGAACAAGCTTGTAATAATAAAAGGGCTGAAGCGGTAGTGATAATTTTTTTCATTGGAGGTCCTGTATTAGCCTTATAACAACTTCTGGGAAGCTGAGGCTATTAATAAATTATTTTATGAGGTTATTGTAGCGAATATTTTTAGTATGAATTAAAGAGATAATAAAACCCGATGAGTAGTTGGGTTTGAAGATAGCACTAAACGCACGAATCTAAGCTTGGTCAATTTTATACTTAATAGGTATTGCATTCAAGTTTACCTCAATGATAACTCTAGTAAATTATTGTCATATCGATCATTTTTTAGCAAGTTTTCACTGGTAATACATGACTATATTGAAAGCTTGGCCAACTAAAAACAGCTAGACTCTAACCTTTTTTTTATTGCTTTGCCGTTCTATTTTCTTTATGTCGTCGCAATGACGACAATCCCTAAAGAGCGTTACATCGATTAACTACCGATAACGATTGAACTTATAAGCCGTTAGTCTTAACATTCCACCCATAGGTTTACTGTCTATTTAAAATAGTCAGTTGAATCATGCCTAGGTAAACAATACGTACCTTATGAAAGTAATCAAGGGAGTCTTTTGTGTCATCTGCTTTTATCAGTAAACTACCCAATGTAGAGACCAGTATCTTCACTGAAATGTCGATAATGGCTAATCAGTATCAAGCTATTAATTTATCTCAAGGCTTTCCTGAGTTTGATACACCTGCTTTTTTGAAAGATAAAATTAATCAAGCCATCAGTGAAGGTAAAAATCAATATTCTCCCTCAAACGGTCTGCCTGCTCTGTTAACTGAAATTGCCAACATGATACATAGGCAGTATCAAACGCATTTAGCCGATGAAAAAAGGCTTGATGGACTAAACAACGTTACTATTACCTCAGGCGCTACCGAAGCATTATGGGTCGCTATACAAAGCCTGGTACGCCAAGATGATGAAGTAATTATTTTTGACCCTGCCTACGACTCTTATGAGCCTGCCGTTGAACTTGCTGGCGGAATTTGTCGTCATATCGCACTTGCTGCGCCAAGTTATGCAATAAACTGGGCCGTGGTAGAACAAAGTATCAATGCAAAAACACGGGCGATTATTATCAACAGCCCACACAATCCAACAGGCTCAATATTGAGTCAGTCAGATTTGAGTGCGCTACAAGCGTTGGTTGAGCAGTATAATTTATATGTCATCAGCGACGAAGTATATGAACACATGACTTTTGATGGCTTACGCCATGAGAGTGTTTTGCGTTATCCTGAGTTATTTAAGCGTGCCTTTGTTGTTTCTAGTTTTGGTAAAACCTTTCATTGTACTGGCTGGAAAATGGGCTATTGCGCCGCAGCCGATGAGCTCATGGCTGAATTTAGAAAAATTCATCAATACGTTACCTTTTGCTCATTTACGCCAGCACAAATAGCTATTGCGCAAATGTTAAAAGAACAACCAGCGCATATCAGCGCCTTAGCGAGTTTCTATCAGCAAAAAAGAGACCTACTCATTAACGCACTGAAAGACTCGCGTTTTACGCTACTGCCTTCGCAAGGCACGTATTTTTTATTATTGGATTATTCTGCAATATCAGTACTTAATGATCGTGAATTTTGTCAGTGGTTAACTAAAAAGATAGGTGTTGCCGCCATTCCACTCAGTCCACTTTACCCAGCAGAGCAACGAGAGGCTTATCATCAAAATAATAAAGTTATCCGACTTTGTTTTGCTAAAAATGACGATACTTTACTTAAAGCAGCGGAAATATTATGTCAACTTTAACCATAGCCGCAGTGCAATACGATATTCAATGGTTAGATCAACAAGCCAATTTTAATCATTTAGAACAACTCATTGAAGATCACTTTATTGACAATGCAGCTGTCGACTTATTATTATTACCCGAAACATTTTCGACTGGTTTTTGTATTAATAACAGTGATATACAAGAGCCCGAAGATGGCGGTCTTGCTTTAGCCTGGCTAAAGAAAATAGCACAACAATATAACTGCGTCGTTGCGGGCAGTGTTTTAGTCAGTCAAAACGATAAAAAGGCGAATCGCTTTTATTGGGTCTTTGCTGATGGCTCCTTTGAACAGTACGACAAACGTCATTTATTTCGTTTGGGTAAAGAACAAGACTATGTTGAACAAGGCCAAAACAGAAAAATAATCACCATTAACGGCATCAAAATACTACCGTTGGTTTGTTATGATTTACGTTTTCCCGTTTGGTCTAGAAATCGCCAAGATTATGATCTTATGGTCAATGTCGCTAATTGGCCTGCGGCGCGACGTAATGTCTGGGATACTTTATTAAAAGCACGAGCAATGGAGAATCAAACCTTTGTTGTCGGTGTTAATCGCGTTGGAGAAGACGGCAGAAATACCCCTCACTCTGGTGGTACCACAATCATTGATTTTACCGGTGATACCATTGTTTCTGCCGCTGACAATAAGCAACAGATAATTACCACACAGCTCGATTTTAGCAAGCTTGAGCAATTCAAACAGGACTTTCCTGCCTTTTTAGATGCTGATGAATTTGAGTTAAAATAAAGGCGTTTAATGACAAATGAGCATTATCTATTGCTTTCTAATATAGGTTATTAATCCGCTGTTATTTCAGATGAATAGTAGTGCTCACAAAAAATAGTTAATACACCCAGATGAATAGTAAAAATAGCGTTTTGATTAGTGATAGTGACACTGTATCAACCAGCATCAAATCTCCTTGAAAAACGTTAAAATAAATGAATGTGTTCATGTCTTTTAATCTGTTCATTATCGGTAGTAATTCAGTCCATCTAACCGGCTCCTTTGACTGACAAATAAGAAAACAACGATTAAAAACATTAAATAATAGCTTTGCCCTACGTTCAATAACGTCCAACACATCGAAATAACATGATATTAACGTCCTATTTTTTATTTTTTATAAAAAAAATATCCCCAAAATAATAGTAAAAAAATTACTGTGTTAACTCATTATTTATTAAGGGCTTAGAATGCTTTTGTCTTTAAAGACATTTTCTAGTTAAGCATTGTTAAACACAAATTAGTCATTTGACAGCGCTGTCAACGCCATGATAGTTTCAAATACGCATGAAAAACACACAAAGAAATACAAATAACATACAGGGAAGGTTCAAAAAAGACTCTGAGTCTTGTCCATGCGCTATTAAAACAATAATAAATTAAATGTGGAGAATTTGAATGAAACTAACAAAGGCTATTTTTAAACCAAGTAAAACCTTTATTGCCATATCACTTGCTGCGAGTACAGTGATATCGACCAACGCATTTTCAGCAGAAAGCTGCGACGGTATTAATACCTATCCAAACTTCCCAGCAGTAGACTGGGAAGGTAATCCTGATCACGCTAATACTGGTGATTTGATGCAATTTAATGGTAGTGCTTACGCGGCTAAATGGTGGACAACATCAACACCTGGTAGCGATAATACTTGGGATTTTAAGTATGAATGTACTGATGGAACACCTGATCCAGACCCAACGCCTGATCCAGACCCAACGCCTGATCCAGACCCAACGCCTGACCCAGACCCAACGCCTGACCCAGACCCAACACCTGATCCAGACCCAACACCTGATCCAGACCCAACGCCTGATCTTACCGCCTATTCAGCTGGTACCACCTATGCTGTAGGTGATGTTGTCAGTAATGCTGGAAAAGTGTATCAATGTAATATCGGACCATGGTGTTCTTCAGCATCGGCTTATCACTATGCTCCTGGCACAGGTAGCGCATGGGAAAGTGCATGGACACTGGTAGATGGTACTGCGCCTGATCCAGATCCAACACCTGATCCAGACCCGACACCTGATCCAGATCCAACACCTGATCCAGACCCGACACCTGATCCAGACCCGATACCTGATCCAGATCCAACACCTGATCCAGACCCGACACCTGATCCAGATCCAACACCTGATCCAGATCCAACACCTGATCCAGATCCAACACCTATTCCAGATGGACAATGTGCTGATTACAGCGTATGGACTCCAAGCACAACAGCAAAAGGTGGTGATATTCTCGTTAATAATGATTACATTGCTTACACTGCCAAGTGGGAAACGTCTTCTCGTCCAGGTAGCGATGATACTTGGGTTTGGAAAGTAAATTGTGATGGCACGGCACAAGGTACTGCACCACTGCTATCGTTACCTAATGCGAAAGATCCGGTAAGTTTAAAAGTTAACGGCTGGCCGAGTGACTTTGTTGTTGCAAGCCCATCTTCAGCAGCACCTGATAGCTTTACTGTTAACGTGATCAACAGTGCAGAACTATCAGATACTGCCAAGTTAACTAGTGATTTCGTTTCATTAATTCAAACCGCAAAACAAGCTGATACCTCATCTTTAATCATCAACAGTGATGTGCTTGAAAACATTACCACTGATAAAGGTGCATCTTTGGGTATTATTGCCGTTAAGGAAGCCTTATCTGCTGCTTTAGCTACAACAGCTACTAGCAATATAAGTGTTAACGACATCAATGCACTAAGCGATGATGCTAAAGGTTGGACTCAAGCGCAAAACCTAATATTGTCTACGCTTGCTCCAAACGCTACCTTTGGTTGGTCTTTAAGTATTGGTGATTTTGCTTATGCAACGCACTCTGGCAAAAGCTCTGTATGGAATGCAGCATCTAAAGCAACCGCTGATTTACTTGATAAGTTCGCACTTTATCAAGGTGCATCAAAAGCTGACTTTATTGCTTTTACTAAAGCAAGTACTTCGGCGAGCTTAACAAGCGACCAATGGCACAACGCTTTACAATATGTAAAACAAGTCACTGATTTTGTTCAAGCTCCAGCAATTTTGTCTTCTGTTCCAACCGCTCAAGCAACAACTTACTTTATGGGTAATACTGCTGGCGAAAGTAATATACGTAAAGCGGCTCATAACAATATCTTCGCGATTTTGTTCGATACTGATAGTGCTAGCTTAACCAGTAAAATTGCTAGCTACCAGAGCATTAAGGTACCACTTTATTATGTTGGTGTTAGCTCAGATGTAACGCCTCTAACGAGTATTGCTTCTTTGAACAGTGATTTGTCAGGTATTGAGACAGTAATGGATAGTCAAGTTTTCCTTTACGAAACACCTGCCTCCGCTTGGGTTCCATCAACAATTTATAAGTGGGCTGACTTTTTAACAGGCCTTAACTCAATGCATAATGTTGGTGTCGCTGGAGATAAGTTCTGGTTAGTTGACAGTACTGTTGATGATGCAACAAACGCTAAATACGCCAAAGTAGCTATTGCCGCGTTCTTATCACAAAGTATGCAAGAAACAATTCGTTTCGATGCGTGTGACGAGAATAACTGGTCTGAAGTTAAATATGGTGCAGCGGTAGATTATCCTATGACAGCAAGTTGTGGTCAGTTAGGTCAGAAATATGCTGATTATGGTACTCATCCAGTATCAGGTAAAGACCATGCATACTCTTGTCCTCGTGATAATAGAATGGAACAAACGGCGAAAACACATGCTAAGTGGTATGGTGCTCCAGCACCAATATTTACTACACCAGACGCGGTACTTGCAGAACAAGGTCTTTTAGTTAACGGTAAAGTAGGTCGCTGGACCAACGCAGGTCACTGTAATACGGTACCAACAGCTATAGATACCTCTAAGCAAGTGTTTGAACGTGACGAATGTAAGCAATATGTAGGTCAAAAAGCCGGTAGCTTTATTTGGGATGGTAGCGATGAAAGTGTTGAAGGTTGTGGCTGGTGGGGACGTGGTGTTATTCAAACTACAGGTCGCCAAAACTTCGGGACGCTTAATCACTTTGTCGGTCGTTCGCATGTTGACCCTGATACAATTGGAACAACAATTGATGGAACAACGGTTGCAGCAGCACCTGATAGCCCGCTATATGCTGATTTAGATTTATGTTCAAACCCTGGCTTAATTTGTAGCTCTGAAGAGCACAAAGAAATTAAATGGATTGCCGGTTTATTCTTCTGGGTTAGCTCAGTTCAAGCCTACGATAATGAAGGCGGCCCTTATGCTGGTTGGAATTATTACGCAGAACTTAAAAAGTATGTTGACGAAGGTATGACAGGTACAGCATTTGTTGATGCCGTATCAGGCATTGTTAACCGTGGTTGCCCAGACGACCATTGTCCAGTAAGTGGTGAAGTTCATGCGATTGATGAACGTCGCGCTAACTTCAAACTAGTACTGCAAAAGTTAGGTCTTAACCCACAATAGGGTAACTAATAAAACGTTCAGAAATAGTGTTCTATTTCTTTAAAATGCCTATCGGTTTATAACTGATAGGCATTTTTTTGGTCTGTATTATACCAATTTCATTACATTATTACCGACTTGTGCTGGTTAAAATACTCCATGTCAGCGTTGCTCTCAATCACAATAACCAGCTATTGCTCAATCGAGCGCCTTGCCCTGATTTATTTTTGCTATGCACAACATGATCACAAACTTAATGTAATTGGTATTAGTTGTACTAACCACTACAACAATTTACTCGAATATTACTTTTATGTAGCTTTTACTTTAGCTATTTACTTACTGGCTTACTTCTCTTTTTTGTTTGCTTTCTATACTTTTTTTCATGCTTATTTTTTATGTTTACTAAGGCGATAAATTAAAATTGCTGTTTTCTCGATATTTTTATTTAACGTACTTAAATCGGCAATTTCATTGTTAGTATGTGCACCCGAGCCCATCAAACCTAAACCATCAAGTGACATATCAACATATTCAGCGGCAAATGAAATATCAGCTGCGCCTGCTTTACGTGGATTGGCAGCTTTTACCGCGTTATAACCTAAGTCTTGACTGACTTGGCTATATTGCGCCAATAAATCTAAGTTACCTTGGGTGAGTGCCATTGGTGGATAGCCAGTTTCAAAAATGAGTTCAGCTTGCGTGTGGTTTAAATTATTTTTAACAATATTTTGCATGGTTTGTTTAGCGCTTTTTAACTGCGTATTTGACAGTGCTCTTAAATCCCCTTTCACTTTCGCTTTTTGGGCAATAACATTACTTTTACCAAATGCCGAGCCTAATGATTTAGCGACATCAAAATCTATACTAGTACCGCCGACTATCATGCCAGGATTAAAAGTCAGATTCTCTTCTTGTTCTAGTTGAGCTCTAAACGCCTCTAAAATACGTGTAGTTTCATAAATAGCACCATAACCAATTTCTTCATTAAATATTTGAGACGAGTGTGCTGGCTTGCCTTCAACATTTAACGTCCAACCGGTATAACCTCTACGTGATGCCATGCCAGTATTTATATTGTTATCACCATTTTCATAACCTAACGCAATATCAGCCCAAATAGCGCCATCGACTATAGCTTTTTTTGATAACGATAAAGGACGACCACTGCTTTCTTCATCACCCGTTAAAAGCACTTTTATACTGATGTTATCAAGCAAGTTAAGTTTTTTTAATGCCCGCATAGCAGAAATTATAATGGTGTTACCGCCTTTCATATCAGCAACACCAGGACCTGAAGCGTGTGTTTCATCCAACATTTTAAACGTTTGAAAATCATCATTTTTGGAAAATACGGTATCTAAATGACCAATCATTAAAATTTTAAGGGCGTTTGGGTTACTACTTTGGTGAGTCGCTAGAATATGTCCAGCACGATTAAAAGCACTGCCGTCGAGCCATTGCACTTCAAAGCCTATTGCTGAAAGTTGCTGGTTAGCCAATAAGCCAACCTGTTCTACCCCGGCTAGATTCATTGAACCACTGTTTATATTGACCGCTTGCTCAATATCTTTAAGCGCTTGTGGCAAGCCTAATGTTACTTGTTTAACGATAGCCTGTTCGTTGATATCTAAGGGTACTTTTGCATGAGCAGTATTTACTAATGAAGTATCGAATGAACAGGCGAATGAAGTCGCTATAAAAAGTAGTGCGGGTGTATTGATTATTTTAAACATCGTTATCTGATCTAAATGTAAAGTGGTTTTAATATCTATTAAAAACGATATGATTTCAAATAATGAGTAAAAGTAATTAGTAAAGACAAGAGAGGCCTTAAGTTTAGTCTGACCCGACTTATCCTCTGCAAGTAGAACCGGTGTTTTTCAAGACAGTTGTCGCCTAAATTGTTAAGCAGCTTCTTTGTGTTGCTCTGGATTTAGCTCCACAGCGCCTATTGGCTGCCAATTTCTTTCTTCTTTTGACCATCGCTGCGGATGCTCATTTCTTTTTGTCTGATACAACACCGGTTCTACT
>CAJWZC010000061.1 GCA_913049915.1 uncultured Colwellia sp. | reverse complement strand
ACTTATTTGCATATCAAGTTTAGTGGCAAAACGAATCGCACGTAACATACGCACGGGATCTTCACGATAACGCGTCTCAGGATCGCCAATTAAGCGGATAATCTTATCGTTTACATCTTGCACACCATTAGCAAAATCATACACTTTAAAATCTTTAGATGAGTAATATAAAGCATTGATAGTAAAGTCTCGACGTTCAGCGTCTTCTTCTATACTGCCGTATATGTTGTCTCGCAGTAACATGCCATCTTCGCTTTGCTTAGAGATTGTTTTACAGCTCTTTTCTTGCTCGGACGCCTTATCATGATGGCCTCTAAAAGTAGCTACCTCAATAATTTCACGTCCAAAAACAATATGTGCTAATCGAAAACGTCTACCAATTAAGCGACAATTACGGAATAAATCTTTAATTTCATCAGGAGTTGCATTGGTTGCAATATCAAAATCTTTAGGCTTAAAACCTAATAAAATATCACGAACACCACCACCAACAAGATAAGCATCAAAGCCTCCTTTATTTAAACGGTGTAATACTTTAAGTGCATTTGGACTCATTAATTGACGCGAGACAGGATGCTGATCACGTGACAAAATCAAGGGGTTATCAAAGGATACAGTAGCAACCTTTTTTTTGTTACTAGTGCTTTTCTTTGTGTTTTTTTTAGGGGTCGTTTCAGCGATGGTTTTACTCGTTTTTTTGGAGAAAACTCTTTTGCATAAATTAATAACGCTTTTGATAGTCACAGACCTTTAAGACAGACATAAAATAGTGCCGCAATGATATAACAGTGCAGGGCAAAAGAGAATAACAGACGGGATAATTAGCATGAAAAAACAGCAAAAAAGACAGAGAAAGCACGATGAGAAGTAAAGCTCAGTTTTCTTTCTCGATAGCCGCTCTATTTGAAGAGGCTCGTTTCAGCAAACCTGATAGGATCATACTCAAGATATATTTTTTGTGTTAAAAATTATTCCTGATATTGTGCTCCTGCATTCTTTAATAAGCTACATCTATGTAGCATCTTTAAAATAAATGTAACGACGGGGGGCTAGCGCTAGCTCAAAAGGCTAGTTTATAAACGCTTTATGCTACGTTATTCATTTTGACAAGGCATTATTTTCGATCAATGCCTTGTCAAAAGTGTTTATAATTCTAGTTGAATCTTACATCTTCAAGTTACACAGGTATTTACTCATTCTCTAGCGTTAAATTACCAAGGTAATGTTTCACCATTTGAGTGCTTAAATACACCTGAATCAGTCATGGTTAAGTTATCCATTAAGGCGATTAGACGCTCTGCTGCGACATTGGCGCTAATATCACCATTACTTAATACGCCATTACTATTTACCATCTCAGTTTGCACATAGCCAGGGTGATAAATACCGACTGAAATACCTTCATTAGTAAGATCTCTTGCTAATGATACCGCCGCGATATTAAGCGCAACTTTTGACATACGATAACCGTATCGACCACCTGAAGTATTATCGGTAACTGAACCCATTCTAGAGGTAATGAAGCCAATTTTACTACCCGAAGATAAATTAGCTAATAAAGCGTGGCTCAAGAAAAGCGGGGCAACAGCATTGACATTAAATTGTTTGATAATAGTCTCTTGATTCAAATCACTCAATTGCTCGTTACGTAAAATACCTGCATTGTTGATCAACAAATCAATGGTTACTCCGCTAAGTTCTGATACGGCTTTATCGATTCCGGCTTGAGTCGCCACATCTATTTTTTCTACCACGTTTACGCCAAGGGCATCTAAATCGATAGAGCTTTGACGGCAAAGTGCATAAACGGTATCACCACGTTGTTGATAAATATTAGCCATGGCATAACCGATACCACGATTAGCGCCTGTAATTACAATCGTTTTGTGTGTGTTAGTAGACATAATATTTCCTTTATTTATTGTATTTCAGTTGTTTATTATAAATTTATTATTGGTGTGATTGTGATAATTAGCTTAATCAATATTTATTTCAACCACTTTAGGCACACTGCTTCGTTGCCAATTATTTATAGCCCATTTAATTAGCTCTTCAACGCTAGCACTGTGTAATTCAGCTTTTGGTGATTGACCTAAAAATTTTAACGCTGCAATAATCGATGGTTGTGGCCTATCATTATCAATAGCGGGTGCTTTGTTTTGCTTGCTAAGTTTGTAACCACCACCGGTTATTGCTAAGGGAATATGACCAAACAGTGGGGTATTACATTTCAAAAAGCTATTGTTTAATGTTTGATAAAGGGTCAGTTGTCTGGCTGTAGGTTCGAGTAAGTCACAGCCACGGACGACATGGGTAATGCCCTGTGCAATATCATCAGCAACTACGGCAAGCTGGTAGGCGAATAAGTCATCTTTACGGTGGATAATAAAGTCTTCATTAGCTAATTTTTTATCACAAACTACATGGCCTTGAAATAGGTCATTAAATTGATGTAAACCGAACCGATTAATAATTCTTAAAGCGCTGTTTTGGGGCGGATGATTAGTATTAAGACAATGACTTTGGTATATACCACCAATAGCCTTGATCTCAGCGCGAGTGCATTGGCAATAATAACTTAGTCTTTGTTTTGACAGGCTGGATAAAATATCGCGATAGTATTGAGATTGAGTACTTTGATAAAGTTCGGTTTCATCCCAGTACAGCCCAAAAGCTTCAAGGGTTCTTAATATCGCGGTACTAGCGCCTTGTTGTTCACGAGGTCGATCTATATCTTCAATTCTAATTAACCACTTTCCTTGTTGGCCATGTTCATTAACAAATGATTTAGCGTCAAGAAAGCTCGCAAGAGCAGCGATAAGAGAACCAAAGTGGAGTAAACCGGAAGGGGATGGAGCAAAGCGACCACGATATTGAGAAGCCTTATTGGCCTCCAGTGGTCGCTTGAGATGCAAATTTTGCATGTGAATCATGTCTAGTAAATATTATCTAGAACTAGGTATGACTAGCCAGCCATTTGACGTTCTTTAATTTCAGCTAACGTTTTACATTCAATACAAAGATCGGCAGTTGGACGAGCTTCTAAACGACGAATACCAATCTCTATACCACAAGACTTGCAAAAACCAAAATCGTCATCTTCAATTAATTGTAAGGTTTTTTCAATTTTCTTGATAAGTTTACGTTCACGGTCTCGTGTACGTAACTCAAGACTAAACTCTTCTTCTTGAGCTGCTCTATCCACAGGATCTGGAAAGTTTGCTGCTTCATCTTGCATATGCGATACGGTACGATCAACCTCTTCTCGTAATTGTAAGCGCCACGCATCTAAAATTTTCTTAAAATGCTCTTGTTGAGGAGTTTCCATGTACTCTTCGCCAGATTTTTCTTGATATGGCGAAACGCCTGCTAAGGCAAGGATACCTAGTGGCTTGTGTTTACTTTTTGGCATGCTTATTCTCCAAATGCTACATAGACCAAGGCAATTTACTTACATACCACGTTTGAAGTAGTACTATGCCTTTGTTGTAAGTACCAATATTTATGTATGACCCGATTAATCATGACTATATTGTGTCGCTCATGATAAAAATCAACAAATTAGTTAAAATAAATGTTTTATCTAATTTTATCAACTAGTTAATGGCAATGATATTTTTATTGTGTTATTTAAAATTTTTTAGCAAGCTCTTTTAGCAAATTTAAGTAGTACTAGTCAATATTTATCGTTCAATAAAGGGAGCTTTTTTAATTAGATTAAAATCTAGCTCTCCGTGCACGAGTGTGAAACCTGCCTTATAGGCAATTATTTCAACACCAGCAGCAGTAGCTTCTTTGAGTAGTTTAGCATAGGTTGGGTCAATATGACTTGCAGTAGAAATAGCATGAATACCGGAATGCAAAACGGCAAATAATAATACCGCTCTATGTCCTTGGGCGACTATATCCATTAATTCACGCAAGTGCTTTTGGCCCCGGGTGGTAATAGCATCAGGGAAGTAGCCATGACCATTATCTAATAAGGTAACTGATTTGACTTCAATGTAGGTGTCAACCGCATTATTATAGCTTGCTAAAAAATCAATTCGACTGTTTTCACTACCATATTTAACTTCTCGTTTTAATTCATCAAAGTCAGATAATTCGTTAATTAAGCCTTTGTTTAAAGCCTCTTCTACTAGTTGGTTTGCGCGCAGGGTATTTACGCAAATAAAATGGCCATTCTGGGTTTGGTTGATCTCCCAACTAAATGGGTATTTTCGTTTAGTGTTAGTTGACGTACTATACCAAACGGTATCACCAGGCTCAGCACAGCCTTTCATTGCACCTGTGTTTGCACAATGTATCGTTGTTTCCTCGCCATTAGGAAGGAGAATATCGGCTAGAAAACGTTTATAACGCTTAATTAATTTTGCTGGTTGTAGTTGAAGTATCATATTAAAATGAGCTAATTTAGGGGCTATTGAGCTTTAGCTAATCATAACGTAATTTTTTATTAATATAGTTATTTAATTAACTCGCACTGTTTTTCGTTGTTTATTTTTTAATAATATTGCTTGCTCTATAAAACCATTGAGCCAATCGGTAGCACTTTCGCTATCGCTGAAAACATGAAACTCTATTTGGTAGTGGTTATAAATACGCTGTAATTGCATTTGTTGCATATCCGCATAGGCGCTATTAAAATAACAACAGCGATAGCAATCATACCTTTTTTTTGTCTATATTGAGTTGTTTCTCTTAATTGCTTTTCAGCATCGGGGGTAAAAATACTATTACCACGAAAGGTTATTAATGAGCCCCACGGTTCACCACTCATTTGTTCGGTTAGCTGTTTTATATCTCGATGGTACTTTTCGTTGTAACCTCATTAAACGGTCCATGTGCATCGATCAATAAAATATTATTTTTTTGCTCAATAACATAACGTCCATGTGCTGAGTATTCCATGGTAACCCCTCTCTGATTAGTGGAAGTCAACGTTTAGCAATAACAGGCTTTAAATCACTTGCCAAGTATGCAGATAAATTTATATTTGCAAGTTTTTAACTGATTTATTTAATTTCTGATTTATGTTTTATAAATTTACTTAAGTGATTGTTACTCTGGCTTTATATTGTTTACGAACAAGCTTTTTTTACCGTGCTAGCCTAATGTTATAGTAAACTCTTTTGCGTGTATTGCTACTTACTCTAATTTTTATACTCACTATTTTGTAGTTGAAATTTTAGAAGTTGTACCAGAGATATACTTTTATCAGTTGCCATAAAAGTGATAAAACAGAAATAGGTAACGACATAACTATATTCTTTAGGAACATAGTCTCTGACAACCAGATCACTGTCCAGGCTTCGGCGTCCTGTACTCAATATTTATAACGTTACGGGAATCTTTGACCTACCAATATTAGATATATAAAGCAGATCTCCTTGGCATAAGTAATCACACTGTAACGTTTACTGCATCTCGTAGGACAAGCATAAGAAGCTTGGTCTATCTAGTTCATTTCCATGTTGTCATGAACCTTGTCGCCGAAGTTAACGTCTATCGGCTCAGTTAAAAAAATTCAATTGCTTATCTAGTTATACCCGACAAGTATTAATTGTTATGATAATAGCCATTGTATTAATAACGTTGTTTTATCGATGACAGTGACAACTTCTTTACCCATAGAGGCAATTAAGCAACAATTTTGCCAAACCCTTGGTCAGCAAAATACCCTCATATTATCGGCTCCACCAGGAGCAGGTAAATCTACTTGCTTACCTTTATGGCTATTAACCTTACCAAGTTTAGCGAATAAAAAGATTTACTTGCTGCAACCTAGACGTTTAGCCGTTAAAAATATAGCAATTTTTTTAGCAAAACAACTTGATGAAAACGTGGGTGAAACTATTGGCTATCGATTACGCAACGACAGTAAAACGTCCGCGAAGACCCGACTTGAGGTTATTACCGAAGGAATATTAACGCAGATTATTCAAAAAGATGCCGAGCTATTAGATACCGCATTGGTTGTTTTTGATGAATTTCATGAGCGAAGTTTACAGGGCGATTTAGCCTTTGCGCTCACCCGTGAAGTACAAACAGAGTTGCGTGATGATTTAAAAATACTACTTATGTCGGCAACGCTAGATATCGAGTATTTAAGCCAAGCATTGCCCGATGCTCACATATTGAATAGTGAAGGACGGAGCTATCCTATCGAGGTGAGTTATCAAGCGCCTAGGGGACATCAACGTTGGCGTGAACATGCACTGACTGTCATCAAAGATAAAATGTTAACCCACACAGGATCTATCTTAGTTTTTTTACCAGGTGTCGCTGATATTCGTTTTTTACTTGAGCGTTTAATGTCTCAACAAACAGAAGGTGTGAAAGTTTGTCCTTTATTTGGTGAGTTGACTCTAAAGGAGCAGCAGCATGCCATAGCACCTTGTGCAAATGGTCACCGTAAAATAGTTTTAGCGACTAACATAGCAGAGACTTCACTAACCATTGATGGCATTGATCTTGTTATTGATTGCGGACTTGAAAAAGTAGCTGTTTTTGATAGTGCTAGTTTGATGAATAAGCTCATGCAAAAGCAGATATCAAAAGCTTCAGCGGTGCAAAGAGCAGGTCGAGCAGGGCGACTAATGCCAGGGCATTGTATTCGATTGTACGGCAAAGATGATTTTGAGCGCAGACCACTGCACAGTGTTAATGACATTCAACAAGCAGACTTATTACCAACATTGATTGAAGCCGCTCGATGGGGAGTCTCGGCTTTAGATGAATTACCTCTGTTGGAACTGCCGAGTAAAGTTAAAGAGCAACAAGCTTGGCAAGAATTACAAAGTCTATCGATTGTCGATGATAAGTATTTACTCACTAAGCATGGTGAAAAAGCTTCAAACTTGCCTTGTCATCCACGTTTTGCACATATGATATTAATGGCACTACCTCGAGGTCAGAATATTACACTATTGGCTTGTTTAATTGCAGCTTTACTCGAAGAACGTGATATTTTCAAAGGTGAGAATTCTAAATTCGATTGTGACTTAGTACATAGATTACAATTACTTATTAAACATAAGAATAATAAAAACCCATTGTTAGAGCGGATTTTACTGCAGGCAAGCCGATTAGCTCAAAATTTACAATTACGTTTTAACGCACAACCATTAGATTTATCAAAGACAGGTATATTAATCGCTTATGCTTATCCTGAACGAGTGGCTAAAGCTAGGATAAATCATGGCGATTATATTTGTGTTAATGGCAAAGGGGTGTCAGTTAATGAACAAGACGCCTTAGCAAGTGAAGATTTTATTGTTATCGCCCAAACAAGCCAAGGGGATAATCAGTTAAATGTAAGGCTAGCGAGTCAAATTAGTTTAGTTGACATCACTGATACGTTTGCGACACAAATAAAGCAACAAGACATAGCGAATTTTGACCATAAGAGCGGTAGGATTATAGCTAAAAGACAAACCACTCTGGGTGGAGTCGTGTTATCAGAGCAGCCATTGAAACAAGAGATGACATCTGAAATAATTAGCGCTATGTGGTGTGATTTAGTAATGAAAAAAGGCTTAAGTTTTTTACCTTGGCAGGCCAAAGATATAGCGCTAAAAGCTCGTTGGCAATGGTTGAATCAATACTTTCCTGAATATAATTTAGCGGTTGTCGATGATAATCGGTTATTGGAAAAACTAACTACTTGGTTTGCTCCGTTTGTTGGAACTATAAAAAATAAAGTACAGCTCGCCAAGCTAGACTTATCACAAATGTTATTATCGTTACTGAGCTATCAAGAGCAAAAAATATTAAGTCAAGCAGCGCCTACTGTTTATATAGGACCAACAGGGAGGCATTGCCCTATTAGTTACTCTCAAGATAAGTCGCCAAAAGTTTCATTGCCAATGCAAGAGTTATACGGCTTAACAGAAACACCTACTATTGGTATGGCATTAGGAATAAGTAAACAAAATCAGGGAGTACCTCTATTATTAGAGTTGCTTTCACCCGCACAACGTCCTATTCAAGTAACACAAGATTTAGTTACCTTTTGGTCTGGTAGTTATCAAGCAGTGCAAAAAGACATGAAAAGCCGTTATCCTAGACACTATTGGCCCGACGACCCCGTCAATGCGAAGGCAACCAATAAAATGAAGCGTCATATTAAAGAATAATCAAATTTGATCACTCAGCATATAGAAAAATAATGTCAAAAATTAAAGTAAATAAACGTAGCACCCTAGTGCATAAAGAAAAATCAATAATACGTAAAGTAGTCATAACTTTAGGTAAGTTATTGATTTCAGGGTTATTTACGTTAGGTATTTTCTGTATTTATCTAGATGCGAAGGTCAGAAGAACGTTTGAAGGTCAGCGCTGGCAAGTGCCGGTACAAGTTTATGGTCAGCTACAAATATTACAGTTAGGTGAACAAGCTAATTTGGAAGAAATAGTACAGACACTAAAAATTAATAACTATCAGGAAGTGAAGTTTGTCACTCGAGCGGGACAGTTCGCTCAATCAGCAGAGTATTTAAATATCTTTCAGCGTGCATTTGATTTTACTGATGGTAGTAACAACCCACAGCAACTAAGTATTGAAGTTGTTAGCGATATTATTGTTGCTCTGACGATGGATAAGCAACAGGTTGCCCAAATAATTCTTGAACCACAATTACTGGCACGGTTAGTTCCTGATAACAAAGAAGATCGTATACTGGTGTCGCTAGAAGAGTTACCTAGTCAATTAATTGATACGTTGTTACTCATTGAAGACCGGGACTTTTATCATCATCATGGCGTTTCACCCGTTGGAATTTTTAGAGCGCTATTCAATAATATTCTTGCTGGTCGAACGGTGCAGGGCGGTAGTACGTTAACCCAGCAACTAGCTAAGAATATGTTTCTTAGTCGAGAACGGACACTTTCACGGAAAATTAAAGAAGCACTAATGGCGGTGATTTTAGAGTTGAGATACAGTAAAGATCAACTACTAGAAGCTTATATTAATGAAGTGTACTTAGGGCAAAACTATGCCAATGGTGTCTTTGGCTTTGGTTTGGCTGCACAATTCTATTTTGGTAAAGAAATTAATGAATTAAGTCATGGTCAAATAGCTTTATTGATAGCTCAAGTTAAAGGTCCTAGTTATTACGATCCATGGCGTCATCCAAAACGAGCCATAGAACGACGAGATCTTATTCTCAGACTTATGTTTGAGCAGCATATGTTATCACTAGCCGAGTTTGAGCAGGCTGCCGAGTCAAAGTTATCTGTTAGAGCGCATCGACGTTTAGCTAAAAAAAAATATCCTGCCTATTTACAGCTAGTAAAAGCCGAACTAAACGAGCATCTTTCAAGTTTTACTCAAAAATCAGATATAAAAGTATTTACCGGTTTCTCGCACCGCAGTCAGCAGTTATTAGAGCAGAGTGTTGCTCATCAACTGCCATTGCTTGAGCGAAAATATCAACAAAGTGATTTAGAAGCGGCAATGATAGTTACTGATATTAACAGTGGTGAGATTCGAGCGCTTCTTGGTGGTAGGGAAAGTGGTTATGCAGGTTTTAATCGAGCACTTAATGCCAAACGTCATATCGGTTCATTAATTAAACCAGCAATTTATTTAGCGGCCCTTGAGCGTTATCAACAATATAATTTTGCGACTATTTTAGATGATAAAGCGATCACCTTAAAAAAAGGCTCTGGTAAAAAATGGCAACCCAAAAATTATGATGGAAAATATCGAGGTCAGGTTTCGTTAATTGAGGGATTAGTATACTCCCTTAATATACCAACGATTAATCTAGGCATGAGTTTAGGTCTAACCAGTGTGGCTGATGTTATTAAAACGCTTGGTTATCAGCATCACCTGCAAATGCGCCCATCTGTTTTATTAGGTGCTATTAATATGTCGCCATTGCAAATTAACCAGTTATATCTAACGATAGCTAACAAAGGTTATTACCAAAAAAGCCATACCATCACTAAAATATTATCTTCAAAAAATGAACTACTCTGGCAAAAAGAGAAAATACGCGAGCAAAGGTTATCAAGTCAAGCAGCTTATTTGCTTGATTATGCTTTAGAACAAGTCACTCAAGTAGGAACTGCTAGATCACTCACTTGGCGTTTAAATAATAAGCAAGTAGCGGGGAAAACGGGTACCAGTAATGCCTTACGAGATAGTTGGTTTATCGGTTACGATAATAAGCACTTAATAACTACCTGGTTAGGAAAAGATAATAACAAGCCAACAGGTCTTACCGGCAGTAGTGGCGCGCTTGCTTTATTCGCCGATTTCATCAAGAGACAGGGCGTAGTAAATAAAATTGAAAATAAGCCTGAAGGTATAGAAGTTACCTTATTTGAACAACAAACCGGCAATGCAGTAACACAAGAGTGTGCGAATACCGTTATATACCCAGCGGTTCGAGATGGAATAGTTACTTACCAGCAATGTATACAGAAAAAAGAAGATCATCGTTCATGGTTTGAAAAAATATTTGGCGAGTAGTTGGTTAGTCATTGATATAAATATGAACGCTCAATAATATCCTGTTGAGCGTTTATATTTAACCTGCATATTAAAAAGTTACTTTTAATTTTGTTAAGGATGCAATATCAGTAATGCTTACATCCTCTAGACTTCTTTGCAATTTAGCTGCTGTTTTCTCTGCACCATTACTTTGAGCGAAACTAATCACGTTTTCCCCATTACATATTAATTTTAATACAACAGTTTTAGTTTTTAGACGATAAGATTTAGCTGTGCTTTTAAGTAGTAAAATACTATCACTTTTAGCTGCTTTACAAATATCGATTAAGGCTTTTTCCATATAAGTTGTCATTGCTGCTTGGCTTGATAAACTAATAGCTAAAATAGGTAAGGCGACAGTAATAGCAAGTAGTTTTTTCTTGAAAGTAGTCATGGTAATTCTCCAGAGAGTTATTGTATATCGTTAGTGTTGTTTGGCCTCGTTATGTAAGGCACATAATAATAGTGGACTCTTTTTCGATAAAAGTTGTAACCATTTACCCAGAGAATGTAAGTAAAAAATAAGCATTAAATAGTGTCTTTGTGCTAAGTCATTGATTGTCAGTTTATTCAATAATAAACCTTGTACAATACCGAAGTTAATAATTACATTTTGTGTTGTTTTGACATGGAAATATGCTTTAGAGGTTATTAGACTGACGATGGTGACTCTCATATTCAAATTTTTATTGAGCGATATCATTGAAAACGATAACAGTAACTGTTTTTATATACAGTTTTTGTTTTGGTTATGCTATTGTGATTAATATAATGAGAGTAAAGTTAATTTGATACTCTGAATCATAGATACTTGAAGTTACTTGTTGCAGTATGCTTGAAACCTGCATCTTCAAATGATATGAGTATAGGTATTATTTTTTTTACAGTATTTCGAGTTTTTAATAAGCTCAATCGGTAGGAATGGAGAAAACTAATGGCAGTTGAAAGTCGGTTTGTAGTAATTAGAAACGGGGTAGAGGCGAAAACATTTATGGATAAGAAATCAGCTGATGAATATGACAAAATGTTGGACATGGCAGATAATTTAAGCCTAATGTTCTCTCAATCTTCGGTACAATTAACTGATAGTGCCAACGAAGAGTTAAGCATTTTTCTGGCTGAACACAGAGAAGATGTACTTGTTGCGCTGTTAGCTAAAAAACCAACAAAAACGTCTACTAAAAAATCTATTGATGTATCTATTGTTGAAGTTGTAGTCAGTGACGAACCAAAATTGACTAGTAAAGCTAAAAAAAGTAAAGCTAAAGCTGCGACCACAAAATTGAGTGAAGCCAGTTGATTAATATAAAGTGTTGTGGTTGATTTTCTATGCTTAAATATCAACTTATTCGTAGTAAGTGTAGAAAAACACTTGGCTTACAGGTTAAGTATGGTTATGTAATTGTGAGAGCCCCTTATTATGTGACTACGAAGTTTATTGATACTTTTATTGAAGAAAAATCAGTTTGGTTACTTAAAAAATTAGTAGAACAGAGAAAAAAAATAGACTTTTGTGATTTCACTCAAGACTCAAGCCTTTTATACTTAGGTGAGCACCTGATGCTAAATATCTGTTTGGCAAAGAAATCTAACGTATTTATCGATAATAATTTAGCGACTGAAGTTGATTCGCTCAGTCTCTATACACCAGTACCACGGCAACTTAATGTTGTTATCAGTGAAAGAGTAAGTCTTAGGTCAACAGAGCCTTTGGTTAGAGCTAAGCGAGTTAAAAAACTGCTGGAAAATCACTTTAAACAGCAAGCTGAAAAGTTGATTGTAGAGCGCCTTGAAATGCTTAGTGGACAGACGTTATTAATTCCAAAAAAAGTAAATGTTCGCCAATATAGTGCACGATGGGGAAGTTGTAATAATCGCGGAGAACTCAGTTTTAATTACCTTTTAATGATGGCACCAATATTTGTTATTGATTACGTTATTATTCATGAGTTGTGCCACTTAAAGCATTTAAATCATTCTAAAAGCTTTTGGCAGCTAGTAAAAGAGTACAGTCCTGAATATCAGGCAGCTAAGGAGTGGCTAAATACTCATCAATCACAATTACATTGGCAAAATCCTCGCTAAATATAGTATGAGTACACAATACCTGCAGATAAACGATCTTAATCAAAACTTAGACAAAACAACAACTATTAGCTAGACTTTTCTATGTCCCTATAAATTATAATGTGTCTCATTAATACTATGTAGCCTCATTCGGATCAAACTTGAAAATGATTATAGTCTATATCAGCTCTGCTGCTCTATCTATTGCTTGTGCTTCTTTTATTCTCGGTAGCTAATTTTTCGCTGAGTCAATAACTTTCTTATGTTAATGTGGCATTAGGTTGTAAGTTAATTATAAAAGTTAAATAACTACGTGCGGTTTCTCGTAATCAAGTAGGATTTACACCTTATAAATAACTATCATTATAATTTACCCTAAAAAAAAGTAATTGTTGATTAACAATTACTTTTTTTTAGGGTAAATTATCTAGAAGTAAATTATTATTCAAAATAAAATAAGGTCCTTTTTTTTATGAGCCCATCTGTGCTTATTTGTGATGATTCAAACATGGCGAGGAAGCAAGTGCTTAGAAGCCTTCCAGAGGAATGGAAAAATACCGTTCAAATGGCAACTAATGGTGCAGAAGCTTTAACTATTTTACGTGATAATAGTATTGCCGTGCTATTTCTTGATCTTACTATGCCGGGTATCGATGGTATTGGCGTTTTGCAAGGTATTCAAAAATTAAAACTTGATTGCAATGTTTTTGTTATTTCGGCAGATATTCAACCTGAAATGCAAAGTAAGGTAAAAGTACTCGGCGCAAAAGAGTTTTTACGTAAACCGATAAAAGCTGACGTTTTAATCAATCATTTACAACAGCATGGTCTTTTATGAGTGAATTTCATCTAACTGAAGATCAGCAAGATTGTTTAGAAGAACTTATTAATATTGCTATGGGTCAAGCAAGTGATCAACTTGCCCGTTACCTGGATACCTTTGTTTATTTGAAAGTTCCAAGTATTGAAAGTGTTGATGCTAAAGAGTTAATGCAAACCTTGAGTCAGCAGGAAAATACTATGGCTGTTGTAAGCCAAGGTTTTTTTGGTTACGAAGGTATTCGTGGTGAAGCATTATTAGTGTACCAAGAAGAAGACTCTGGTCGTATTGCCGACTTACTCGGCTATGAACCCGATGAATTATCACAAGATGAGCAATTGATTGATATTAGCTCTATTTTAACAACAACTTTTTTGAATGTATTTGCTCGTCAAATTGATAACCAAATGTCTTATAATGCTCCCAAGTTACTGCCAAGTGCTAAAGATAATTTATCTGAGCACTTACAACAAATGCCCTTTAGCTGGGATTTAGCATTAAAAGTAAATATTAATTATCAAGTCACCGACTATTCTTTTAATTGTAATATGATTTTGTTGATCCCTGAAACGGCGATAACAAATATAAAACATGTGCTTGACAGGATATTAGCAGAATTTTAATGTCTGATTTTAATGCACTAATTTCGACAAAAACTATTGATATACTGCCCATAAGTGAGCAGGCGTTGAAACAAATAAATAGTCAAATTGCTAATCAATTAAATACTGGTGTTTTGGTATTAGATGCTAATTTTAATGTTATTATTTGGAATCGTTTTTTACAAATTCATACGGATAAAGTTGTAAAAAACACCTTAGGAAAATCTATATTTAGTGTATTTCCAGAGCTACCAGAGCGCTGGTTAACCCGTAAATTAAGTACTGTTTTACAATTAAATACACCGAGTTTTTGTTCTTGGGAACAAAGACATCATTTATTCGAATTACCTCATACCCGTCCTATTACTACGGATAGTGATTTTATGGCGCAAAACTGTACCTTTTTACCTGTAGAAACTGATTGCCATGGTAAGCATATTTGTATTTTAATTGAGGATGTTACTGATGTTTGTCATTACCAAACACAATTAAAAAATACGTTAATTGAACTTGAAAAAATTAGTCGTATAGATGGTTTAACACAAATTTATAATAGAAGGCACTGGCAAGAGTCGTTAGAGCAAGAGTATTCAAAATCACGACGACATGACAAAAAGTTATCACTGATAATGCTCGATTTAGATTACTTTAAATTACTTAATGATAATTATGGTCATCAATGTGGTGATATGGTGCTAATTGAAGTCAGTACCTTAATAAGCTCTTTATTAAGAGTTGAAGATATTTTTGGTCGTTATGGTGGTGAAGAATTTGCCATTATCTTACCTGAAACAGAATTAAGTGGTGCTATAGATCTCGCACAGCGTATTTGTAATATTATAGCGACAACAGAATTAATCTATAATGAACAGGCAATAAATGTGACGGTTAGCTTGGGGGTTGCACAACTTAGTACTGAAGAGTCTAATTACGAAGAATTAATAACCCAATCTGACAACGCTTTATATCAAGCAAAAGCACTAGGGCGAAATCAAGTGTGTAGTACTGCTTGATCTAAAATTTTAGTTATTGATTAATGATACTTTAAGTAAAAATTGAGTTGGGATGAGTTATTTGATTGAGTTTATACTTTTCCTAAAAAATATCCCAACATTCCATCATTACATCGAGTTATAAATTATTTTGCATAAAATAGAACATTTTATTTATTATTTTGCATAAATTATAACTTTTAATTTACTCTTATTTGTCATTAAACATTGACTCTTATCATAACTTAAGGCATTTTAGATACATGAAAATAAACAACAGCCACATTATTATTATTATAACCATCACCCTAATTTATAGGTGGTCGCAGGCTAACGTGTAAAAAATAAAAATTTTATCGAAGCCCGTGACCTGAAAAGGTTACGGGCTTTTTTATGCTTACAATGAAGAGTATTAACTCTAATGGCTTGTGGTAGCTCAAAATAGCTTAAACAAGAAAAGAGTATATTTATTCATTATCTCTTTAGAAAGGAAGAAAACATGCGTGTACTTAAATTTGGTGGCTCTTCACTAGCTTCAGCAGAGCGCTTTCGTCAAGTTGCCGATATTATCAAAGACAAAAGTGAATCTTCAAATATTGCAGTAGTTGTATCTGCGCCACAAGGGGTTACCAATCACCTTGTTGCGATGGCTGAGAATATTAGTGATGAAGCAAAGCTGGTAACAGACTTAGGTCACTTCAAACGCGCAATAACAACAATAATTGATGATTTATCAGCAAGTATTATTAACTTTAATCACCAACACTGTGAGCAAGCATTAACTAATTATGAGCAGCAACTGCAACGTTATATGCAAGGGATAACTTTATTAACTTATTGCCCTGCTCATATTCGAGCGCGAATCATCAGTACGGGTGAGCGTTTAAGCGTAGCAATACTTGATGCGGTGTTACAAGCTTATGGCTTACAGGTATCACTATTAGTACCAGAGAAGTTTTTATATACTAATAACTCTTCACTTAATGCAGTAGCCGACTTAGTCTTGTCAAAAGAAAAGTTCGCGCTTGAATACAATAAGTTAAGTAAAGTATCGTTAATGCCTGGTTTTATTGGTGTTAATGCTGATAACAATAACAATATGCCGCAAGTAACTACATTAGGGCGTAATGGATCTGATTACTCTGCTGCAGTTTTGGCTGTTTGTGCAGAAGCCGATTGTTGTGAGATTTGGACTGATGTAGATGGGGTCTACAATGCTGATCCTCGTTATATTAAAGAAGCTAAATTACTTGATTATTTATCTTATCAAGAAGCAATGGAGCTATCTTATTTTGGTGCCAGTGTTTTACATCCAAAAACAATTGGGCCTATTGCTCAGTATCATATCAATTGCCTTATTAAGAATACCAGTAACCCAAGTGCACCTGGTACCTTAATTTCTAGCGAGAATGATCAACAAAAACGGGTTAAAGCAATCTCTAATCTTGACGACTTAACCATGGTAAACGTGTCTGGTCCAGGAATGAAAGGTATGGTAGGCATGGCAAGTCGTGTCTTTGCAACCATGAGTAGAGAAAATATTTCATTGATACTCATTAGCCAATCGTCGAGTGAGTACTGCATTAGTTTTTGTATTTATTCAAGTGACGCCGAACGTGCGAAACAAAGTTTACAAGATGAATTTGAGTTAGAGCTGTTAAATGCTTTACTTGAACCTTTATCATTAAAGGGTGAATTATCAATTGTGTCACTTGTTGGTGATGGTATGCATCATCAACGAGGCGTGGCAGCTAAATTCTTTAGTTCATTAGCTCAAGCACGAGTTAACGTCGTTGCTATTGCTCAGGACTCTTCTGAACGTAGTATCTCTGTCGTTGTTGAACAACGAAAATGTATGGATGCGATGAAAGTTAGTCATCAGAATTTCTTTTCTCATAAACCAACGATTGATGTGTTCTTAGTCGGCTGTGGCGTTGTTGGTAGTGAGCTAATCGCACAAATATCGCGTCAACAAGCGAGTTTGAAAAAGCAAAATATCGTTTTGAAAGTCTATGGAATTGCTAATTCGAAAGGTATGGTTTTTGATAAAGAAGGTATTGATTTGAATAACTGGCAAGAAGCTGTTGCCAATGCAGCTGATGCGTTACCAGTAAATGTTGATAACCTTAAAGGTTTTGTTCGTGATAATCACCTAATTAACCCTGTGTTTGTTGACTCGACGTCAAATGAAGCATTAGCAATGAGTTATGTTGATTATTTAGCTGAAGGTTTCCATATCGTCACGCCAAATAAAAAGGCCAATACAGATTCTTGGGAATACTATCAAGAGCTTCGGAGTACAGCACAGAAAACTAATCGTCGCTTCTTATATGAAACTACAGTAGGAGCTGGTTTGCCGGTTATTGATACCTTGCAAAGCTTAATTAAAGCGGGTGATGAACTTCAGCGTTTTGAAGGAGTATTATCTGGCTCTTTATCTTATATGTTTGGTAAATTAGAAGAGGGTATTTCGTTATCCGAAGCTACCGCTATCGCCAAAGAAAATGGCTTTACTGAACCCGATCCCCGTGATGATTTAAGTGGTATGGACGTAGCGCGTAAATTATTAATTATGGCGCGTGAAGCTGGTATGCAATTAGAGTTATCTGATATCAATATTGAGTCAGTATTACCCGATGATTTCGATGCTAGTGGTGATGTCAGTCAGTTTATGAGTAATTTGACCAAGCTTGATAGTAGTTTTTCTGAACGTGTAGCAACTGCAAAGTTAGCAGGTAAAGTACTTCGTTATATTGGTAATATTGTTGATGGGAAATGCCAAGTTTCTATTGAGTCGGTTGGGGCAGACCACCCATTATATAGTGTTAAAGATGGCGAAAATGCCTTGGCTATTCATAGTCGATATTACCAACCATTACCGTTTGTTTTACGCGGTTATGGTGCTGGTGCAGCGGTTACGGCTGCAGGTGTTTTTGGCGATTTATTAAGAACCTTAGCTTGGGAGCAACAACACTAATGTCAGTTACTAATCCTAACGTCACTATTAACGCCAATATTAAGAAAAGTGTTTCGGTCTTCGCACCAGCTTCCATAGGTAATGTCAGCGTAGGTTTTGACGTGTTAGGGCTAGCCGTTAAACCAATAGATGGTACCTTATTAGGGGATGTTGTTACCGTGAGTGCAACAACGTCCAGTGAAAGTAGTCTAACGGTTACCGGTAACTTTGCCGATAAGTTACCAAGTAATAAAGAAGATAATATTGTTTGGTCTTGCTTATTACTGTTTAATGAACAACTGATAAGCGCAAACAGAGTTCCTGTATCTTTAGCTATTAGCTTAGATAAAAAAATGCCTGTTGGCAGTGGTCTAGGCTCAAGTGCCTGCTCTGTTGTTGCGGCATTAGTAGCCTTAAATGCTTTTTATGCTAAATATCATGACTTTAGTTTTTCAGAAAATGTTTTGTTAAAAATGACAGGACAAATGGAAGCACAAATAAGTGGTAGTTTACATTACGATAATGTTGCGCCTTGTTATTTAGGTGGCTTACAATTAATGGTACCAGATGAAAACGTAATCTCGCGTATTTTACCAAGCTTTGATGATTGCTATTATGTCATGGCATACCCTGGTATAGAGGTTTCGACTAAAGCTGCTAGGGATGTTTTACCAACAACTTATAGTCGTAGTGACGTTATCAGTTATGGCCAAAATTTAGCAACGTTTGTCGATGCTTGTCATCGTCAAGATAAGAGCCAAGCATTTTCAGTATTAACCGATGTTATTGCTGAACCGTACCGGACTAACTTGTTGCCTAGATATCAAGAGTCTCGAGATTATTTGACCGCACAAGGTGCTTTAGCTGTTGGTATTTCAGGCTCAGGCCCGACACTGTTTTGTGTTTGTGATAGCGAACATCAGGCAGAGCAATACGCCTTATGGTTACAAGATAATTACTTACAAACAGCGCTAGGCTTTGTCCATGTCTGTAAAGTCGACAAAGTTGGCGCAATAGAGATTTAATTTATATATTAATAACAATTGGAATTGATCACACATAAGTATGATGACTAAACAATTTAGTGAACAGATTATTAGGAAAGACAGTGAAATATTATAATTTAAAAGAAAACGATGAACAGGTATCTTTTTCACAAGCGGTTAAGCAAGGTTTAGGTAAGAATCAGGGTTTATTTTTCCCTAGCTCAATGCCTAAGTTAGACAACATTGATGAACTGCTAGCACTGCCTTTAGTAGAGCGTAGTGTCAAAATATTACATCCATTTGTTGAAGGTGATTTAACGAAAAGCGAATTAACTGATATTGTTACTGATGCTTTTAACTTCCCTGCTTTATTGCAGCCTATAAGCCCAGACAGAGCTATTTTAGAGTTATTTCATGGACCAACGTTAGCATTTAAAGATTTTGGTGCTCGTTTTATGGCTAAATGCTTGCAAGTCTTTGTTGCTAAAGATGCTAAAGTAAGTGGCGAAACTAAGCCGTTAACTATTTTAACCGCTACCTCAGGTGATACTGGTGCTGCTGTTGCTCATGCATTTCATGGTATCGATAATATTCGTGTTGTTATCATGTATCCAAAAGGTAAAATTAGTTTACTGCAAGAAAAAATGTTTACTACGCTAGGTGGTAATATTGAAACATTAGCCGTTGATGGGGACTTTGATGATTGTCAGTCGTTAGTTAAGCAGTCTTTTGACGATAAGGAATTAGCAAATACTATCGGTTTAAACTCTGCAAACTCTATCAATATTAGTCGGTTATTAGCACAAGTTTGTTACTATTTCGAAGCTGTCGCACAACTATCAAGAGCCAAAAGTGATTTAAGTAGTATTGTATTCTCTATTCCAAGTGGTAACTTTGGTAATCTTACGGCAGGTTTGTTTGCCAAAGCGATGGGCTTGCCTATTAAACGTTTTATTGCGGCTACCAATGCTAATGATACTGTGCCACGTTACTTAGAAACAGCCGAGTGGACGCCTAACAAAACAGTAGCGACTATTTCAAATGCGATGGATGTAAGTAATCCAAATAACTGGCCACGCGTTGAGCATATGTTAAAGAGCGGTATTGTTGAGCAAGGTTGTGTTAGCTCGGTATCTATCGATGAAGAACAAACCCAATCAACCGTTATTGGGCTCAGAAAATTGGGTTATATTAGTGAACCACATGCTGCAGTGGCTTATAAAGCATTACAATATAGCGCTACTGAAGATGAATTTGGCGTGTTTTTAGGAACCGCTCACCCAGCTAAATTTAAAGAAGTTGTTGAGAGCATTCTTGGTCAACCATTAGGTTTACCGAAGGAACTTGCTGACTGTGCAGGTGAACCGATTTTATCACAAGATCTCAGTACTGATTTTAGCGACTTACGTAGCTACCTGTTAAGTTAAGTAAGTTAAGTGGCAAGTAAACCTTGGCAATAATTATTTTGACAATGCTTAACAACATTACTTAAGTTAAATACTACTGTAAAATAAAGAAGCTATCACCTTTGGTGATAGCTTTTTTATTGCTCATTAAACCTTTGGATATGAATATAATGAAACCACAATGGCAGCAGCTTATTAACCGTGAAACTAAGCAAAGTTACTTCAAGGATTTAGTCACTGAAGTAGCAAAGCAAAGAGCATCAGAAATTTCAATTTATCCAACAGAAAATGATGTTTTTAACGCCTTTAATCATGTTGATTTAGCAGATATCAAAATTGTTATTCTGGGACAGGATCCTTATCATGGTAAAGATCAAGCGCATGGGTTAGCTTTCTCAGTACAAGAAGGGGTTAAAGTACCACCATCACTCGTTAATATGTACAAAGAACTATCAACCGATATCGAGGGATTTAAAGCACCAAAACACGGTTGTTTAACACATTGGGCAGAGCAAGGTGTGCTATTGCTAAATACAGTGTTAACTGTACAGCAAGGCAATGCACATTCACATGCAAAACTGGGTTGGGAAATCTTTACTGAGCAAGTTATTAACGAATTGAATGAACATAATAACGCTTGTGTTTTTATATTATGGGGGGCATATGCTCATAAAAAAGGTAAAAATATAAACCAAGATAAGCATTTAGTTTTAGCGGGCCCGCATCCATCGCCATTGTCTGCATACCGAGGTTTTTATGGCTGCCAGCATTTCTCTAAAGCGAATACTTGGTTAGCTAAACATAAAATTAATCAAATAGATTGGCAATTACCAGTAGAGCTCTCTAATAAAACCCATTAATGGCTATTAGTAATTTCATCGGGTAAAAAATTAAACATTTCACGGTAATGTTTACGCAGCTTTAGTTGATAGCTAAGATCTTCCAAACCATGCATAATTATAGTGGCACTCTCTTGAAAGGTACTATTAGAAATATTATTTAAATAGTATTTCTACTCAAAAGTATCCTCAATGATCTAACTTATTTTACGGCTAATACTTTTCTTAGGTGAACATTGTAATTCATGGCAGTAAGTACTTATCGAAAGTCATGTTATAGCGCCTAGGCAGCAGTAATGTAATAACAAAAATATATTCTTTCTTACCCTAAGGGGTTATGGTAATTTCATTGAGTAATTGTTTACTTATATCAGTAAAAATACTCTAAGTCATCGTTACTTTCAGTTTTAAAAGCAAGCTATTTATCAATCGAGCGCTTTGGTCTGATTTTTTTGTTGATAACAAATTCATAAACTCATTTATATAATAGCAATTTATAAAGCTCAAGGTATTTTAATATAATGTTAGAGAGTAAAAAGTTAGTTATTGTGAACACTTATAATTTTATAATTGATCTGAGTCTGCTATATTTTAATAATATAGTTATTTTACAGTAAAAGGGAAATACAATGAGTGTTAATTTTTCACAATTCGATGCATCGTCAGTGATAATACTAAAACGATTAGCACAGCACTTTCCTTCGCCAACAGAGATTGGTTTTAATGATGTTTTTCCAGACTATGGGACTGAAACCGACAAATGTACGGCGCATATAGGCACGATAGCTTTTTTACGTCATGAAGACCTTATTGCTCATGATATAGGTAGCGTCTCTTCTTTTATTCTTACTAAAAAAGGCTTAGCGTTATTTGATGAAGATATCTTTAAACACTTAACCGACCTGCTTAATAGCGAAGCCTATAGCATTTAGTTATCAGCTTAAACACGATTCTTATGTTTATTAAAAGTCTTCACTACTAAAGTGAATAATCATTTCAGCGGCTTCACAGTGACAATCATGGCCACATAAAATGCAGTTATAGCCTTGTTTACTCTCCTGATTCCACTTACCAGGATGAGACTTTATTAATTTTCCGCCACATTTACTGAAATATGATACGGCACTATTATTAGGGCTTTGTTTCCATAAATGGCTAATACCTGCTTGAGCGCCTTGTTGCTGTGCAGCTGTAATAGCAAGTTGTAAGAGTTTTTTTCCAATGCCTAAGCTACGATATTTTTCAGCAACTGTATTACATTTGAAATAACAGCATTTGGTACTATCAACTAGCCATTGTGCTGTTGTGCACCATTGATCTATGTGCCAATTATTGGCGGAATAAGTACTACGAAAGCCAATAACTTCATTATTGAGCAAAGCAACAAAACTACAATTAATTTCGTTAACTATGCCCTTATTGGTCCATACAGCTATTTTTTCATCATCTAAATAACCAGCTCCATGGACATGATTGGCGAGCATAATCACTTGCGAGAAATACTCGCTAGTTAAAGGTAAAAACTTAATTATATCTTTTTTAATTTTCATGGGTTTATTAACGCATCTAATTACTTATCTTAACGCTAAGATAGCAAAGCTTTAGCTAAGTTGCAGTGAAAATTATACCTAAGGTTGTAGGGTTAATTTAGGCTAAGCGGTTTAAGCGTTCACCCTGTTTAAAGGCAATGATATTATCGCTTAGTAAATTAATGAGTCGCTTTTGTGCCTCAATACTTGCCCAAGCAATATGTGCGGTAATTTTTAAATTTCCTAAGTTATTATTAAGTAACGGGTGCGACGCTGGAGGCGGCTCTTGTGTTAATACATCTAAAATAGCATAAGCAATCTTTTTACTTTTTAAGGCGTTTAGTAAAGCCGTTTCATCAACCAATGCACCTCGAGCTGTATTCACTAATACGGCGGTATTTTTCATACGTGATAAAACATCAGTATTGATTAAGTGCTCTGTTTCAGGCGTTTGTGGACAATGTAAGCTAATAATGTCAGCTTGCTCGATA
>CAJWZC010000060.1 GCA_913049915.1 uncultured Colwellia sp. | reverse complement strand
AGCCGATATTAACCGCGTAGTATACGGTGTTCGTTATTCAGGTTTTAAACCGAGTTATGAATTTTTTGATAAAAAATTAAACGCTCGGATCCGTGGTATTCATAAGGCGTTACAAGGGAGCTCAATCACTATACAAGATTACACTCCAGATTGGTCAAATATAATACTCTATGTTGATGGTGAACGAAGTTCAGGTCAATATATTCGCTATCAAAAAGGGAAATTAAACTTACTTGCCCATGCTCGTCCTAACATTAAATCTGAGTATGTTAACGAAATACAAGAAACAAGCTATAAAGCTCGAGATGGCTTAAATATCCCTACATTATTAACACAGCCAAAGGGTAAAGCTTTGGTGAACCTTCCGACGATAGTTCTCCCTCATGGCGGACCAGCTTCATACGATACCATTGGTTTTGATTGGCTACCGCAATATTTTGCGAGCCAAGGTTACTTAGTTGCTCAACCCCAATTTAGAGGGTCTGAAGGTTTTGGTACTGCGCATAAAAAGAAAGGCCACGGTGAATGGGGTCGTAAAATGCAAGATGATCTAACAGATGCTGTTAACACGTTAGTTAAAGAAGGAAAAACTGACCCTGACCGTGTATGCATTGTTGGCTTGAGCTATGGTGGATATGCAGCACTTGCCGGCGCCGCTTTTACTCCAGAGCTTTATAAATGTGTCGTATCCATAAATGGTCTTTCTGATATATCGAGTATGTTGAAAGATGATAGACAGAAATATGGCGACGACCATTGGGTAGTATCATATTGGGATAAAGTTATTTCAAAAGGTAAGTTAGATGAAGGCCATATCGATAATATTTCACCCATAAATTCAGTTGGAAATATTAAAGCCCCTGTACTGTTAATACACGGTGAGCGCGATTTAGTGGTACCGCTTTCTCAATCAGAAGATATGTTTGATGAAATGCAAGATGCTGACAAACAAGTGACATTTATTGAATTAGAAGACGGAAATCATCATTTAAGTAACGCTAAGAATCGTGTTAAAGCATTAGAAGCCATTGATGTTTTTATTAAAAAGCATATATGAGATGATTGATTTATAGGCATCGTTAAGTTAATACTTAGCCTAATGTGCTTTTAAGGAAATAGACGTAATGGCTGTCTAAGCTAAATTAAGTGGACAGCCTTTAGTTTATAGTAAGTTACAGGGGCTATTTAATCGATGAAAGTTAGCCTTCGCAACCTATATTTCATCTCCTAAATTGACGAATAACTAACAATATTATTATTCCACATAAACTAAATAGAGAATAGCTGCCCCCATGAGTATACACTTCCTCATAATACTCTACATATTCTACGTCGTAATCACTACTCTCTAAGGGCAGGCCATATAAGCTATTACTATCGTCGCTACTGTAAGATGCAATAATATTTGGATAACCCTCTTCGTAAAGATCAATGAGGATATCGTATTGGTTAGTGCTAAAACCTTGCTCTAAAGTGCTATACACTTCAAATTCATCATCTGAACTCTCACCTTGAATAACAAAGCTGTCGGTACTGTAATAATGTACCCAAGGACCACCATTTTCACTTAAATATAATTCAGCATAAACCACCGCTACATCATGAGTGTAACCAGTAATTAAATCGGCATCAAAAGTTACGCTAAAAGTCTGATAGTAACCGTCCCCGTCTATATCTTCAATTAACTGTGAGTAACCTTCATAAATAGCAAAATTACCATCGCTAAAACTTCTGCTGGTATTATTTATGTTTGGCATTGTCGCTATATTTCTAGCGGTGTTATTCGTTGAAGCTATTTTAGCTACTTGTTGATATTTTTTAGTGACCACAGCATCGCGCGTGGTATTTAAGGCTTTATTTAGTTTTTGGTCACTGTCGCCAAGTATTACTCTTTTAGATATATGCTTTAATACATCGGTTTGTGACGCATTGGTTGAACTTGTTATTTGCCCGCTAGAGTAACTTTGAATACTCTTAGTATTGGTTATGTTGGTAGTGCTCTTTCTGTCAGCTACCTGACGGGTATCATCAGCTTGTATAGCAAAACTGGGCAGTGTAATCATCATAAGTGTTAACATAAATGTTAGCTGTAAGGTTGTCAGTAAAATAGGCGAAAACCTGGATGTTACTTTTACTAAACTCATTGAGGTATTTTTTAATGTTAATATTGAAGAAAAGTGCTTGATAAAGTTATTCATCATTAAATCCTTATTTGGTAACTTAATGCCATTAAAGCCTAAGTTAGCTGAACTCAAGCTGAACAGATTAATCATACCAAATGAATTTATTCAGCCTCTGTTCAGTTAGTATTTAGTATCCTTTATTGCAACTTAGTTTAATTGCAGCAAGAATTTTGATGTATCATGGATATATATATAGATTTATCTGCATTAGGTATTGAGATGATGTTACGAGTTTTGTTATTAACGCTACTAATTTTTCTAGGGACTTTTAGTACAACTACTGCTGTGGCGGCAAATACGCAAGCTAATAAAAAAGTTACGAGTTCTAAGCAGGCGGCAAAAATAGTACAAAAACAATATGGCGGTAAAGTATTAAAAGTAAATAAGCAAAAAAACAAGACCGGCTATAGAGTGAAAATTGTTAAACCTAACGGACAAGTGGTATCGAAAAAGGTTAATGCAAAAACCGGTAAAATAGAAAAGCACTAACGAAAAAGGAAATATCGATGCGTTTACTTTTAGTTGAAGATGACCAAGCCTTACAACAAGAACTTCAACAACAATTACTGTTACAAAACTTTTCTGTTGATGTTGCCTCAGATGGTGAAGTTGCCTTATTTCAAGGTAGTGAATACGATTATGATATCGCCGTTATTGATCTTGGCTTACCAAAGATAGATGGTACTACGGTTGTTAAAACTCTCAGAGAAAAAGGTCGTGATTTTCCCATTTTAATTCTAACTGCCCGTGATCGCTGGCAAGATAAAGTGGCTGGTTTAGACGCAGGCGCAGATGATTATTTAACTAAACCTTTTCATGTTGAGGAACTCACTTCACGCTTAAATGCGTTAATCAGACGCAGTGCAGGTAAAGCCTCTTCGACAATAAATAATGGCCCATTTAGTTTAGATACCAATACCTCTGATGTGCTAGTAGAGCAGATAAGCGTTAGTTTAAGTGCACATGAATTTAAAGTGTTTAAGTATTTAATGCTACATGTCGGTGAAGTAGTTTCTAAAACCACGTTAACCGAACATATTTATGATCAAGACTTCGATTTAGATTCTAACGTGATTGAAGTATTCATTAGGCGTTTACGTAAAAAACTGGACCCTAATAGTAAATATAACTTCATTGAAACTAAGCGTGGTCAAGGCTATCGTTTACTTAAATTCACTTAGCTTAACTTCCCTGATTAGGTTTAATCTTGTTTATCTTTATAAAATATTTTTTCAATACCTTTTTAAACTCACTTAAAGTTCGCTTGATAGTGAGCTTATTGGCGATGGTGATTATTATATTACCAACCATTGCTTTTATCATCATGAATTCATTTGAAAAACACATGGAACGTAGTATTGAAAATGAGCTAAGTGCTTATAGTTATTCCATATTAGCGGTGGCAGAAGTAGAACAAGTTCAGCTAGTGATGCCTGAAGTTTTAATTGAAAATCAATTTAATGTCAGTGATTCAGGCTTATATGGCTTTATTTTAGGTACGACTAGCCATCAAATAAAAACAGCAACACAGCAAACGTTTGGTGATACTCTTTTATGGAGTTCCCAATCATTACTGACTATTAATATATCTGAGGAGAAATTACCAAGGGAAGTAATTACATTGGTAACGGGAGAGAATTCATTTTCTAGTATTGAAATGAATGGTTCATCTCACTTTATTTATAGCTATGCGGTAAGTTTTACCGAGGATAATTTTAACTTTCCACTCACTGTACATATCATTAGCGATAAAAAAACGTTCTTACAACTTATTAGTGACTTTAAGCAGCAACTTTGGTTTGGTTTAGCTATTTTGATGGTCATTATATTATTACTGCAACTTGTATGGCTGATGTGGACTTTAAAACCACTCTCTACTTTAGAGCAGGAAGTGAAAGCGATAGAGCAGGGTAGAGCAGAAAAGTTAACCAGCTTGTATCCGAAAGAATTAGCGCAACTCACCAGACAATTAAATCAATTATTAGCCACTGAACAAAAACAAAGACAACGTTACCGTAATGCTTTATCAGATCTTGCCCATAGTTTAAAAACACCACTGGCAGTACTGCAAGCACAAAGGGATATTTCTTCGATTAATCAAGAGCAAATAACGCGTATAAATTCAACCATTGATCACCAACTAAAGCGTGCGCAAAGTGCTGGATATTCCTCTTGGTTATTAGGTGTTGAGATTAAACCAGTCGTAGACAAATTGTTAAAAACCTTAGCTAAAATTTATCATACAGAGCAAAAAATAGTAGAGTTAAACCTCACCGAAAAACTAACGTTTAAAGGTGATGAAGCGGATTTACTTGAACTATTAGGCAACTTACTTGATAACGCTTATAAAGCGGCGAAAAACACTATTCGTTTAACCGTTAGCCAACATGAGAATGCGTTAGTTATGTGTATAGAGGATGACGGTGTTGGCATTAAAGAACAACAAATAGCACAAATACTCAAGCGTGGCGTTCGTGCTGATACATACGAAGTAGGATACGGTGTAGGTTTAGCGATTGTTCGAGACTTAGTTGAGAGTTATCAAGGTGAATTACACATAACTAACTCTGGAGACTTAGGAGGGGCAAAATTTATCTTACGTTTTACCAGTATTAATAACGCTTGACTGTTAGCCATGTGAATCTTCTTCGCTGCTCTTGTCTTTATTTAGCTTATGTTCAGCTTTTGTTCAGCTTCACTGCGGTATTCTAGTTCACAAGATTAGTTATAAATAAAGGTAAGCTTATGAACTTCAACTCCACAGGTTTAAAATATCTTTCGATAATCGGGATACTCTTTTTATCCCTGACACTTTTTACCGCTAGCGCTTTTTCTTCTTCATTAGCTGAAGAAGAGCAAGAAATTTTCTTATCTGAGGCGGAGCTTGCTCAAACCTTAGCGCCAATTGCTCTTTATCCCGATACCTTATTAACTCATATATTAATTGCGTCTACCTACCCAATAGAAGTCATTGAAGCTGAACGTTGGCTCAATAAATACGCTAAATTAACCGCATTACAAGTAGAAAAAAAAGTAGAGAAAAAAGGCTGGGATGCCAGCATTAAAGTATTATTAGCATTTCCTCAGGTCATGGAAAAATTAAGTGAAGATCTTACTTGGATGCAGAAACTTGGTGATACTTTTTTACAAGACGAAGAAAGAGTACTTGCCAGTATTCAAACATTAAGACAGCAAGCCGATGAAGCAGGTAGTTTAGCAAATATAGATAATGTGAAAGTGATAAAAGAACAGCAGATAATCATTATAGAACCAGTACAACCAGAGATTATTTACGTACCTTATTACGATACTCGCTTAGTATATGGACGCTGGTATTGGGCACACTACCCACCTGTTTATTGGCATAGTCCGCCGTATTATGCAGGTCATGATAGTCCTTTTTATTGGGGGCATGGCGTGTATATAAGTAGTCGCTTTTACTTTAGTACGTTTAACTGGCATAACCGTCATGTTGTCATCGATCACAATAATCGTGCTAATCACCAAGGTAATTACGCGGGTTATCATCCTAGAAAAAAAATTGTGACCAGTCATCAAGCAAAACGGTGGAGTCATAAACCAAAACATAGACGGGGTGTTGCTTACAGTCATGGACGAGTAAAACAAAAATATTATGGTAACAGCGTACAGAGTAATAAGAGCGTTCGTCGAAATAATAAGGCTTTTTCTAGTAGTAGTTATAAGGTCAAGCCATATAAAAGTACCAAGCAAGTTAATCGACATAAAGACTTTAATAAGAAGCTAAAGGTGAAGTCACATCAGCAAAGTAAGCCATACAGTAACAAAGCAAGTCATAAGGTTAGTAAAAATAACAGCAAAAATTATATAGATAGCAGCAGCTTTAAAAAACAAAAAAATTATATTAACAACAGCAGGATGAGTGTTTATAAGGTTCAGAAGTCTAGATCAAAATTAGTTGATTATTCAGCAAAGAGAACAAAGGCCGATCAATCAAGTAAGCATAATATTTCAAGCCGGAGGTCATCAATAAAGAAAAGCTCTGTGCACAGCATTACTAAGCATAATGAGAAATAAAGTGTGGATTGAAATAGTTTTATCGTACTTCAAATAATTAAGCTATAGAACAAGGATGTTCAAACTATTTATCTTAGTTAAGGTTATTTACATTTTCACTAAAGCCCATACTTTAAATTTTAACGTTATATAGCATACAAAATTTGTCTAATAGCGAGAATTGATAGTGTGAATAATGAATTTTGTGTATGTTATAAATGATAAAACAATTTTGCCTGTTGCATAATTAACAAAAGGTTATAAAAAGCATATGAGAAGAACTTCATCAATATTAAAGAAACATAGACAAGGGGAACGTGTATATTTACCCTCTGATGCACGTGATAACCAATATATTTTAGCTGAAATACCATTAACGGATAAATTAATTAATTTAATTTGTGGTGATATTGATGAAACTTCAGCTAAACCCTATCAAAAATTCTATCAAACTTTATCACATAAAGTCTTTGAAATAGTTGAAGAACATAGTCTTTCTCATGTGAATTTCGTAGCTAATAATCGTCTTGTTAGAGTGCGCTATAGTGGTGAACAGCAAGTCTTACATACGGAACAGCAATCTTTTTTCTTTTATTGCCCTGAGCATAATAGTACGTTTAAAGGCTATTTTGATGGTGCAATTCGAGCTAGAAAAATTAAGATATTATTTTTAGCTACTGGCCAAGAGCTTAGAGTCAATTCAGGCAAATTCCATAATAAGGTTTACCAAGCGATTCAAGCTATTTCAAAATCTATTGGCTTAGCTAAAAATGAGATTAAATTACGCGATCATCAACATTTAACTTTTGATGTTTTCGCTAAAGATAAAGGTGCAACTAATAACATTAATCATACCTTTAGAGAAATCTCTGATCGTTATGAAAGTGATGGTGAGAATATTACTAGTGACCATACCTCTATTACTTACGTGGTTGCTAGTATCCCTATGGCACGTCGTTTATTAAAAGGCGTTGATATTGATTATTTATCAGATATGCCATTTACTCAGTTTTATCAAAAAATAGAAAATATTTTTAATAAATCGTGCGAAGTTAATCAAATTAATCAAGCAGCATTACTTGCTAGTGGAGTCTCGCCATTTGTTCGTTATGATGAAAATGAAGTCTCGAATGTTTCTGGTGAGTTAATCTCTATAGGTGTCAATCCAAATAACGCTAAGGCACGTTTCTGTGTGCATTGGGAAGCAGATAAGTTAGTTGATACCCTACGTTTTGTATTTTTTGCGGATAAGAGTGATGAAACACATCACAATTATGGTAAGTTTGTTAACCAAGCTATTGCAGCGGTAAGAACATTCTCTGATGAAGTTGATTGGAAAAAAGAAAGTGATGATATTATTGTTCGAGTACACCAACATATTATGTTGAATGTGTAAGCGTTATTAAGATGTTGTTCAATATCAAATCCAGCAATTCTATGCTGGATTTTTTTATCCATAATAAAGAACGTCAGGGTAGATATATACTTTATCTAGACATTAATTTTTATTATTTACGTCGATTATTTACGTTTGATTATTTGCTAGTGTTCTTTGGCTTTTTTTACGAATATAAAGCGTACGATTCAATTTAGCAACGATATCTCCTTGTTCGTCTTTCACATACACAGTAATTTTTGGTAAGTATTTTTCGCCATTAGCTGTTTTAGCAATAATCTCATCAATAAGGTTTTGGTTAATTAAAAACTCTGCACTGACCTTACCTTTACCCGGTTTTATAAAATCAATGTCAGCTGCTTTATCCCACACCAAGTAGTCATTTCCTAACTGTGCAAGGATCATCAACATACAAAAAGGGTCAGTCATTGCGAATAAAGAACCACCAAAATGGGTCCCTACAGCATTCTTATTCCACGGACGTAATATTAATTCAACCTGGGCTACTTTAAAGTCAGCTGATATATGTTTGATGCGGATACCAGCAAAAAACAAAGGCGGCCAGATATTCATAATAAGGCGAAATATTCACGACTTCTTAAATAAAAAATTCATTTTATATCACTTTTTATTAGCTGAATTTATAATTAAATCATATCGTATTAAATTATAATTCAAACTCATTGTACCAGTGTTGGAGGCGTAATATAAACGTTATAACGTTAAAAATCTAGTATATGCGTTGAAGGTTGGATATCAAAAAATAGCTTTTACTTTAATGCTTCTACTATTTCTTGGTTTAGGTCTTATTTCAGCTCTGGTTTAGGCTTTGATAAAGTTATTAACTTAACTATTGATTTATTTTACTTATCTCATTCGGGTAGCAAAAAATAGCGAATGAAGGTGAAGTAATAATAGACCAGTAAACGATATGAAAAGTTAAATTTATAACAGAGTGTTTAATGTTGAGTACTCTGTTGTAACGCTGTTTTTCGAACGGTAAACATAATTATATATAATCTCAATTTCGCGTCATCTTTAAGTTTTCATTTCATCTAAGTCATTGTAAATTAATGTTATTTATTTTTATCTTTATGTTTAACAAATATAATTCCCTGTATATAATAATAGCAATGATTTTATATCTTTCGTCTTCTGAATACGTATTCATCTTTTTTTACATATCCATTTATATGAATTTAGCGCAGTGTGAGTTAGTCATTAAAACAGCGAAGCATTAATACTACATTAGGAATAAAAATAAAAATGAATACTAAAGTAATAAAATCATTGTTAGCCACAAGTTTAGCATTAGGTATGTCGTTTCAAACCCAAGCGGCTTCTCAACCGACCACATTTGTTCATTTATTTGAATGGAATTGGCAAGATATTGCACAAGAATGTGAAGACTATTTAGGACCTAAAGGTTATGCCGCAGTACAAGTCTCTCCACCAACTGAACACATACAAGGTGGTCAATGGTGGACGCGTTATCAACCGGTCAGTTATAAATTAGAAGGACGTGGTGGTAATCGTGCTCAGTTTATTGACATGGTTAACCGATGTAAGGCTGTTGATGTCGAAATTTATGTCGATGCACTACTTAATCATATGGCATCTGGTGACGGTGTTGGAGTTGCAGGTAGTCAGTATGGCTTTCGAAGCTTTACGAATTACTCTCCAACAGACTTTCATGATCCTTGTTCAATCAACGATTATGGCAATCGCTCGGAAGTACAAAACTGTGAGTTAGTTGGTTTAGCTGATTTGAATACAAGCGCTCCCTATGTTCAAGAAACTTTAGCCGGGTATTTAAATGACTTGTTGGATATCGGTGTTACTGGTTTCCGTTTTGATGCCTCTAAGCATATGGCTGTTGGTGATATTCAGGGCATTTTATCAAAAGTAAATGGTACCCCGTTAGTTTTCCAAGAAGTTATTGATCAAGGCGGAGAACCTATTAGTTCTAATGAGTACCTTAGTACTGGATTAGTAACTGAATTTAAATACAGTACACAATTAGGTAATGTTTTCAAAGCTGGCACATTATCATCATTAAGTAGCTTTGGCGAAGCATGGGGCTTTTTACCAAGTAGCTCAGCTGTTGTATTTGTAGATAACCATGATAACCAACGCGGCCATGGTGGTGGTGGTAACGTAATTACTTTCGAAGATGGTCGTTTATATGATTTAGCTAACGTATTCATGCTAGCTTATCCTTATGGTTATCCTAAAGTTATGTCAAGTTATGATTTCGATGGTGACACAGAAGCTGGTGGTCCTAGTGTACCAGTACACAATAACGGTAATTTAGAATGTTTTGCCGAAGATTGGAAGTGTGAACATCGCTGGAGTTACATTGCTGGCGGTGTAGATTTTAGAAATAACACTACTGATAATTGGAGCACAACTAACTGGTGGGATAATGGTAATAACCAAATTGCTTTTGGCCGCGGTAGCTCAGGTTTTGTTGCCATTAACAAAGAAGGTTATAATTTAACGGCTACTCTTAATACGGATATGGAAGCAGGTACTTACTGTAACGTGTTAAAAGGTGAGTTGTCTGCCGATGAATTATCATGTTCGGGTGAAACTATAAGCGTTGATAACAATGGTAATATTAGTGCTGATGTTGAGTCATGGGATGCCTTTGCTATTCACCAAGGATCAAAAGTTGAAGTCGTAGAGCTTGAAGAACCAGAAGATGATTATAAACGCACGGTAATATTTATCAAAGCCCAAACACAAAATGGTCAAGATATGTTTGTTCGTGGTGGTATTGATCACGGCTATGCTAATAATGAACTAGGTAGAAATTGTGACAGCAGTAATTTTGAATGTGCAATGCCCATTGTTCATAACAATTCAGCTAACGCAACGACAGCTCCTTGGAGACTTAATGAAAACTATCTTGATTGGTACGGTACTGAAGATGGCCAAAGTAATGAAGCTGAAGGTACTGCTCTAGATTGGACAACTAACGTATGGCCAACTAGTTGGGGTAATAAGCGAACTACGGCTGATGACGGTTACGGTGAAGATCCATTAAATATTTGGGGACAACATTACTGGATGTTAGATGTACAGATGGATTGCAGTAAGGCGGTTAACAATAAGTTTGAAGTTAAGGCTTACGTTAAAAATGGTCAAGGGTGGGAAGGTGATATTAACCATCCGCAAGCACCTTATGCGTCTAATAACCATTTTGTTGAGTGTGGTAAAATTAATACCTTTGAATTCAGTAGTAATAGTGTTGAAATTCGAAACTTCTAAATAATAGTTATCTACCTCAATGACTAAAAAAAGGCTAGGAAGATAAAATTCCTAGCCTTTTTTATTTAGTTTTTCTAGCTGAGTATTCTAGATAAAAGAGTAGTATAAGTTAATTCTTAAGATTTTTTGGACAAGAGTTAGAAGGCAAGGCTCTTTGATTAAACGTTTCGTTATTTTTATATCAAGTTCCTCACATGATGACAGTTACTATAAAAAACCTACTATTTATGAATCCCCCGCCTTTAATCAAATACTATCACCAAATAAATCCTCGCTACGGTACAGGTACTGTTGAGGTTAATATGTGTGGTCGATTCAGTGTCAACAAAGCAATTTCAACCATGGTGATTGAACTGTTTAATATGCATTTCAATACAGAAACGAATGCTAATTTAAGTCCTAG
Organism: uncultured Colwellia sp.; assembly: GCA_913049915.1. GTDB lineage: Bacteria > Pseudomonadota > Gammaproteobacteria > Enterobacterales > Alteromonadaceae > Colwellia. The sequence goes on along the minus strand of CAJWZC010000060.1, from coordinate 11,954 downwards.
TCAATCAGCTGTAACATTAGTAGCAGCAACTCAACATATCATCAAGTAAATGCGTTTTGGGGAATAAAACCTTCCTGGTCACAGAGGTTTATTGTTAACGCCTAATCTCAAGCAGTTATTAGAAAGCCTATGTTCATACAAGCTTTCAACATAAATGCTGTTTAATTCCGTGCAACGGTTGGTTTGAATGGCGAATAGAAGAAGGTAAAAAGTTAAATACTTATTTAGACATGCCGACAATATGCCTGTGTTTATGGCGGATATATTGTTTCAGTATGAATTAACTGAAGTAGTTATGTTAACGATAAAACCTAACCTTAAGTGCGGCCAATACCACAAACAAATGCGCGTATTTATTACTGAAGAAGATAAAGACTAATAGCTTTAATCTTCGCCTCAAGACATTGAACCATTAATTCAGCATATGAATAATGCAATGATTTATATTAAACGCAGTAATTAAGTTTATGGTTAACTATGTGTGCATTGTTGACGTTAGCTATTGGCTATTCCTAAAGTCAACTGAACACTAAAAGCTGATATGCTTGGAATAATTTTAAATTCTAAAAATTTCTATAAAACGATCATTAAAATTTATCACAAACAGGGGAAGTTAAATCTATATAAAGGTCTTTAGTAATGAACAATTTTGAAGACAGTTTTTGCTTTTGTTATTTTTTTAGATACAATTATCTTATAAACCATACTATATTTATTAATTTATCAAAAGGTTCGAAAACACAAATGATCCATAACTATATTATCCCAAGTCTCACTGCTTTTCTTCTAATTGCAGGTGCTTCAGCAACGTCTAATGCCATAGCTAATGACAATGGAGTTCAAGCAGCTGATTTCGTTAAAATATTTGAAAAGCTAGGTGGGGAACATCCAGGCTATAGAAAGGCACATGCTAAAGGTTTGTGTGTCTCAGGTACTTTTTTACCAGCGCCCAATAAGCACTTCCAAGGTTCAGCATTGTTGTCCAACGGAGAACTACCCGTATCTATGCGCTTTTCAGTAGGTGGTTCTAGTCCAACTAGTGATGAAAAAGCACCCGGTACTCGCGGTATGGGTATGCAAATTCAACTACCTAATGGCTCTCTTCATACTTTCACAGGCAATAACTTCCCAGTCTTTGCAGGTAAGGATCCAGAAACTTTTTATGGCTTTTTATCAACATTACTTCCTGATGAAAATGGAAAGTCTGACTCAGCCAAAACAATAGCATTTATTCAGCAGCACCCAAGCGTGCAAGCTAATGTTATGTGGAATCAAACAGCTAAAACACCAGTATCTTTTGCCAATACAGAATTTTTTGGTATTCACACGTTTTACTTTGAACAATCTAATGGACAGAAAACTAAATTTCGCTGGAACATTAAGCCGAGCTTAGGTGTAAAGACAATGGAAAAAGCAGAGGCTGCGAATAAGCCAACCGAGTTTTTAGCTGATACTTTTGCTCAACAACTTAAAAATGAAACTGTTGGTTTTACAATTATGGCAAGCTTAGGTGAAGTCGAAGATAGCGATATTGACCCATCACAACAGTGGCCTAGTGAACGTCCCCAAGTAGCTCTTGGAACAGTAACGGTTAAAACTAGTGGCGGGGATGCATGCAAAAATACTAACTTTGATCCTAATATTATGTCCGCTGGTTTTATGCCAAGCGCAGATCCAGTTTTAAAAATACGATCACAAGCTTATGCTATATCTTTTGGTAAAAGATTGAGCGGTCAATAAATAACTACCAAATATAATTATTTATGACATCTGTTTGGAATCAATGGGGTGTAGTATCCCATTAATAAATTACGGGCTTTAACTCACTAATATAAGTTAATATTAGTGAGTTAAAGCCCGTATTGGTTGCCTTCCGCGGGATGAAAAAATCTCTCCTGGATTCATAGTGATCGGCTGTAATTTTAATTACTAGCGTTTTTAACTTTGAGTTTTATTAGCTGAAGTTGTACTTTTAAATCAAAAATAGTTTAAAAAGTAACGTAAAAGAGGTCATATGAATACAAGGTTATATTATCTCCACGATCCTATGTGCAGTTGGTGTTGGGGCTATCGCTTTGTATGGGATAAGTTGCAACAAAATTTGCCAACGTCGATTGTAGTATAATATGTCGCTGTTGGTTTATCGCCTGATTCAGATGAGCCTATGCCCATTTCTCAATAACGAATGATACAAAATCATTGGCGGACTATCGAGCAAAAATTAGGTACTGCGTTTAATCATGATCTTTGGCATGAGAATACGCCAAGACGTTCAACATATAATGCCTGTAGGGCTGCAATTACAGCAGACAAGTAATCTTGTCAAAAACCTATGATTGATGCCATACAGTAAGCCTAAATTTAGAGCAATTTATTACCGATATTGGCGCTGTTGACACAGATAAAGAGTTAGTAAGGCAAATAGGCTTAGCTAGAAAATTAAGTCAGTATGGCTTTCCTTCATTGGTACTTAAACTAGATAGTAAATACCAACAAGTCCCTATCGATTATAGTGATTATGAGTTAACGCTAAATTATAATAAAACAGAAGATGAGTTAGTCTTTTAAGGTTAGAATATAGCTTTTTATTATCTAAATATTCAGGATTACATTTGCTACACATAACAAAATCTATTGCTACTATATTTGGCAAAACTAAACGCTCATTTCATCGCCTTGCTGTTTTATTTTAGTTTTTATCTTTTGTTTCTAACTGTTTGTTAAATAAATTACTGGCTTGTAACCAAAACTGACTTGATATTTTACTAATAGTATTAGATTCGGCATTAATAACAATGGCAAAACCTATATCTAATTCGGGTGAGTAACCTATATCGGCACGAAATCCGGCAACCCAACCTGAATGGTAAATGATGGGGTAGCCATTAAACTGATAAATACGCCAACCATAACCGTAATGTGCATCGGTTAAGTGATCACGCCAAAAGCGTCGACGTAAGTCTTTTTTCGTTTTAATCCTAGGTATTGTTAATTCAGTTAATAAGGAAGAGGATAATACCTCGGGTTTATATCCTAAATTAGCAATTAACCATTTAGCTAAGTCGCTAATACTGGCGTTAACCCCTGCAGCAGTCGCCACTTTATAAAAGTCAGGTTCTACTTTTACGGTACGCCATATGTACTGTTTAATTGCGTTACCTTGTGAATCTTTTTTTCCTGTATTGATTTTTTTTCTAAGAATATGTGGTTTTGCGGTATTTTCTTGCTCTTTATAAACATCAATACCAACCGAAGCGTCTGTCATATTGAGGGGAGTAAATACACGTTCTTGTAATAGCGTCGCATAATTTTTACTCTGACTTGCTTCTATAGCAGGCTGTAACAAGCCATAGGCTATATTTTGGTAGCCGTAACATTTTTCTGGTTGGCAAATGGGCGTAATACGATTAAAGCGGCCAATGATTTTTTCCATCGGCCAATTTTCATGAAGTAGATTATCATAAGCATTTGGCATCAATCCACTTGAATGACTTAACAAATGTTTGAGTTGAATTTTTTGTGCAGCACCATTGGTGGCTAAAGCAAAGTGAGGTACATATTTGGTTATTGGGTCTGATAAACTTAACTGTTTTTCTTGCGCTAGCATGGTGGTTATTGTGGCGGCGAATGTTTTAGAAACTGAGGCTAAGCGAAATACTGTGTTTTTATCAACATCATGAGCTTTTGCTTTATCAGTATGACCAAAGTTGTCCATAGCAATAATATTTTTGTTTTGTACTATGACATAAGCGCCGCCAGGAATACTGTACTGCTTAAATTGCTGTTTGACTTGAGTGGAAAACCTCTGTTTAAATTGAGTTACATTATTCGCAGAGGAAAAGGGAGTTAACAATAGTATTAATGAAAAGCAGAAAAGTCTAAAAAGCATAAATGAATCTCAGTGAGAAAAAGTCGATAATACTATCTACTAAGCGAAAAAATAAATAGCCTTTAATTTTTTAGTGTCGATTACTCTGTAATAACTATATTAAATTTTGATTGAGAGCAATACACACCTGGAGTATTTTAAGCAGTTTAAGTGAACAAAAATTTAATGAGATGGGTATAACATGACCTGCGACGTTAACTTCGCTATAATCGGCTCATATAATTTAATAGAAGAAATGACCTCATGAGCGATAATAATATCCTAAAAGACTTCTTAGTAGAAACTAAACCAACACAAGTCATTTGGGCACTACAAGACAAAGCAAGCGAAGATTGGGTTGTTCTTGACTCGCCTAGCTTCGAAAACACTGACGTGATGCCTTTATGGTCAAACTCGGTATTAGCTCAGCAACATTGTATTGATGAGTGGAGTGGTTATGTTCCTTGTGAAATTTCGCTAGCTGATTGGTTTGAGTTTTGGGTTGAAGACCTTAATGAAGATGCTGTTATTATTGGTATTAACTGGCAGGGTGATGATGCTCATCTCGAAATGGAGTTGAGTGAGTTTACCCAAGCACTAGCTGAAATCGAGTCACTAAAATAATAATACCCTTCATAAACGTATCGCATCAGAAGTACTCGATAGTTAGGTTTATGATTCAATGAATCGCTAAGTAGTTACTTTGATTAATAGGTTGCTCATAAAAAGTATGGTCTGCATTGGGTGATGCTTTTTTATTAGATTTTAACGTTATTTTTTCTATTGAATTACGTTAAGTTTTTTTATGAGAAAGTCCATTGGGCTAACAGGTAAAAGATCTGAGTCTTTTTAGAAAGTTAAATAGAGCTAATTACGTAGGAAGTAAATACAAAAATGCTTTATAACTTTGTTATCTCTAAGATACCTTAAGAAAAAATCTGTTTTACTAGCCCTAAAGAAAGTGGCCATGTATCTATCAGCTGATGAAAAAGTTAACTTTACCACGGAGATGATCTCTTATCCGTCATACTGATACCTTATTGAACAAAAAACTACGCAACCAGCCATAGAAAAATTGCTCACTAAATTTGGTGAGCAGAGCAGAGTAAAGCGAAGTTAAACGTCACTTGTCCTAGCGAATAGAATATATATCCATACTATTCAAAGTACTTGATTTCAGTAGGAGCTAAAAATGATTTAGGTAGGAGATTCATTTAAACAATGGTTGTTCTCTTGTTTAAATGAATAACGCTATTTTAATTGTTTTAACCCCATCGAAGAAGTGCTTGAGCAACACTACTATGTCCTTGTGCCTCTTTTCTAATGGAATAAATATTACTACAAAGGCGTGGCTAGTATTGGTATTGCTCAAGCACTCTGAGGATGTATATTGCTTGGCAACGGGTATAAGCTTGTACATAGGTGACGCTTCTTACTTCTACACGATCTAGATAACTGTTATACTTCACGAATTATTCTTCTCATCAATTGCCCCCTTAGCTATCTTATAATATATGGCTAATGAACGCAGTTTGATTACCAATATGGCTGAGACATATTATGTCCTTTTCAACACTTAAATTATCGATCCCAATACTCAATGCCATTACAGACTTAGGTTACACCAAGCCAACGGCTATTCAACAAAAAGCAATACCCGTGGTTTTATCGGGTAAAGATATTATTGCTGCAGCCCAAACAGGTACAGGTAAAACGGCAAGTTTTGTTTTACCATTATTAGAGCAATTAACTAGCCGTTACAAAGATACTGATAAGAAGTTACGAGGTAAACGTATTCGCGCTCTTATTCTTGTACCTACCCGTGAACTTGCTGTTCAAGTTGAAGCAAGTATTAGTATGTATGCTAAGTATTTAGACATTAGCTCTATGGCAATGTATGGCGGTGTTGATGCACAGGAACAAAAGCAGCGATTAATTTGGGGGGTAGATATTCTGGTTGCTACACCAGGTCGTTTGCTCGATATGACACACCAAAGAGTATTACATTTTGATGAGCTTGATATGTTGGTGCTTGATGAAGCCGATAGAATGCTTGATATGGGCTTCATTGATGATATTAATAAAATAATTGAGCGTTTACCTGAACACCGTCAAAATTTACTCTTTTCCGCCACTATGTCTGATGAGGTTCGTAGTTTAGCGAAAAGAACCATTCATCGACCAGTTGAAATTTCTATTGTTGCTGATAAAGCCTCTGAACCTAAAATAGCGCAGTGGTTAGTTAGTGTTGATAAAAGTAATAAATCAGCCTTGTTAAGCCATTTAATTACCGCACACGATTGGCAACAAGCACTTATTTTTATTGAAACTAAACAAGGCGCAGCCAAATTAGTCAGTCAGTTAGAAAAACGTGGTATTACCGCCGAAAGTATTCACAGTGGTAGAGCGCAAGATATTCGTGAAAAAATTCTTAACAACTTTAAATCAGGAAAAATAAAATTCTTAGTGGCTACCGCTATTGCTGCCCGCGGTATTGATATTGGTGAACTTTCTCGTGTTATTAATTATGATTTACCTGCGCAAGTAGATGATTATATTCATCGAATTGGTCGTACGGGCCGAGCTGGCGCATCGGGTGAGGCAATTTCTTTAGTCTCAAAGGATAACTTCAGAGAACTTTGTGCTATCGAAAGTCGTTTAGGTCATATTATTGAACGAAAAGAATTTGTAGAGTTCCCAGTGAAAAAGACAGTACCGCTATCAAAATTAAATTACGTCACTAAATACGCTGAATCTAAAAGTACTCTATCTAGTAATAGTACTTTGAGTAGTAATAATCAGCGTAAGAGTAATCCGTCTAGAGGTACTAAATCTAAGGATAACTTACCAAAAAATCCATGGCCGACAAAATAGATATTTTAAAGGTAAAGAATACGGTTAAGCTCATGACCGTTAACAAAAGGTAATTAAAATAAAAATCGCGTTAATGATTACCATTAACGCGATTTTTTGTTGCTGATTTTTTACTTATGACCGTCCGTAGATAGCAGCAAGATTAATTAAGATTGAATTAAATGCACATCGCGCTGCGGGAATGGAATAGTAATCGCGTTTTTATCAAGGGCTTTCTTCACTGCTTCATTGACATCAAAGTAAACATCCCAGTAGTGCTCAGGTAAACAATGTGGGCGAACGACAAAGTTAACCGAACTATCTGCCATTTCTAAAAGGCCAACAAATGGAGCCGGCTCTTGCATGACTTTGTCATTGTTAACAAGTACATCCATTAATACTGCTTTAGTTTGATCAATATCAGCATCATAAGAAACACCAACTGTTAAATCAACACGTATTTTACCTTCAATACTATAGTTAACAACAGAGCCATTAGACGTTGAACCATTAGGAATAATAATACGTTTTGATTGTGGTGAAAGCAAAATAGTATTAAATATTTGTACTTCTTTAACCACACCTAAATGACCTTGAGATTCAATTAAGTCACCCACTTTATATGGCTTGAAAATCATAATTAATACGCCACCAGCAAAATTGGCTAAGCTACCTTGTAATGCTAAACCGATAGCTAAACCAGCGGCACCAAGTACAGCAATAAATGATGTAGTTGCAACACCTACCATTGAAGCAACAGAGATAAATAAAAGTACCTTAAGTAACCAAGAAACTAAGCTACCCATGAAAGGGATTAAGGTTGGGTCAACCTTCGAACGTTCCATTGACGCTTTTACCAACTTACTAATGCCACTAATGATCCATAAACCAATCAGTAAAGTAAGAATAGATAAAATTAACTTAGGTGCATATGCAAGCCCAAGTTCATAAGCCTTCATAGTCAGAGTTTCGAGTTGTGTGATAGAGCTATCTATTGTACTCATTAAATTTCCTTTATTAACAATGATTAAAATCTTTAATATCTTATACTCACTAGCGAAAATTGCAATTTATGCTTTGAGCTATTAACGATTAATTTGGCTATATGCGCGTAAACTTAGGCTTTTAACGTGATACATAGTCATTTATTAAATCAAGGCACGCCAATGACGGTAGAGTCAGTTATAATAGTGGGATATTTTTTAAACACTTTCAAGCAGCTCTATATCACTGCTTAAGCAAAACAACTTTTAGGCTCTTACATGATTAATAACGACATACTTCGCCGCATCCGTACTATTTTTGACTTAACTGATGAAAAAATTATATCTACTTTTGCTTTAAGCCAATGTGAAATTAGTACAGACCAGTTAACTAACTTCTTTAAAGAGAAAGATGATAGTGAATATCAAGCGATAGAAGATGTACAATTTTCTAGCTTTTTAAATGGTTTGATCACAGCTCAACGTGGACCTAGTGAAGGTCCTGTTCGTGAAAATGAGCAAGAATTAACGAATAATATGATCTTTAATAAAGTAAAAATTGCGTTGTCTTTAAAAGCAGAAGAAGTGATTTCTATTCTTGAATTAGCTGAACTTAGCTTAGATAAACATGAGCTAAGCGCACTATTTAGAAATGTAAGCAATAAGCATTATAAAAACTGTTCGGATGAAGTTTTATCTGCATTTTTGAAAGGTTTGAAAATTAAAGCTCAGTAACACCGTTAATTAGTTGTATAGGGTCTAACTAGCACTTTCATAAAATTGTCATCTTTGTTTCATATTACTTTCACCTAACTTCCTTAAATTACTATTTAACATTTGCGGTAAGAGAATGATAGGAGAGTAATATGAATAATAAATATTGGCAGGAAGTGGATGTGTTACACGATGAGCTAATAAGACCGGATAAAAAGGGTCAATCAAAACAGAAAAAGCGTAAATGGCGTAAAATTGAAGCTATTAAAGAACAGCGGCGTTTACGAAGGGGTATTGCCAATTTTGAGCAATACTCTTATTAGTTTGAATACCTCTTATGTTTAACTGACATCGCGAGTTAAATTTTTAGTTGAGTTTAAAAATAAAAAACACCATATTTAGATGGTGTTTTGTATTAATATATTAACAAAGCTAAAGGTTAATCATCATTCTCGAACCTAACCCTGGTCCATAAACCATAGCGTTGAGTAACAAGCGTGCGGTACCTTTGGTCGCACCACGGAAGTTTGGTTTATTAGCAAACATAATTATTTGCCCATTACCTTTTGGCTCTTGTGTTAAATAAGCTGAATTAGCAAGTCGTTGTGACGCTTCTGGCCAAATTAAGCCACTCATCCTAAGGTATAAATCGTTACCTTTAGGAATCGTGCTCCAACCTACTTGTCTCGCTACAGCCTTTTTATTCTCAATAAGTACACCATATCGAACCACGGCATTTGCACCGTCTTTTACCATAAATAGAGGGGCATCACTGGTTAAAATTGGTAGTTGTTCATTTACACCGTAGGTTAGCCAATGTTTTTGATCTGTTCTTGAAGCGACCATAGCGCCAGAAGGCATAAAGTTTTTATTCCAATTATTCCAAGCTTCTAGTTCTTCTTCTTCCATTGGCTTCAATGCTTCGTTATCACTCCATGGAAACCATAATTCGGTAGCTACCGTATGATTGCCTACTTTGCTGTTATTGGAAATCGATTTTTGCTGTGATAACCATTCTCGATACAGAGCAGTATTATACTCAGCTGATTTTTCAAATGTTTTACCAAGTAACTTAACCTGTGAAAAATCTTCTTCATTGGCTAATTGTCTTGCTGAATTACCATTGACGATTAATGTACCGCCATTACTCACCCAATTATCAAGCATAGCAATATTCGCTTTTGATAATGTGCCGTAATAACGACTCGGTACAACAATGACATTGTATTGACGCAAGTCCATATCATTTAGCAGCTCTTGGCTTAAATGAGAATGACGAATACCTAATTGCGTATCGATCATATGCCAAATAGAACCTAAATCTTCAACATTAATACCATTTTGAGATAAAAGGGCTATTTGTGGTTTTGCAAGTAATTTGAAATGCTCACCGCCAATATCAGGTAAGTCACCTTCACCTAAACCTTGGCTAATAGCGGTAACGTCAGTTCCTGTATCTTCAGCGGCTTTTTTAATGAGTGCATGTAATGCTGACTTATCTAGCGTGTTATCGTATAAATACACAACAACGGAGCCACGATTAAAACTGTTTTTATTAAACATACCCTTTTTGTCTAATATTCTTATTTGAATATTCTGTTCCATTAAGCGGGCAGCAAAACCAACGGATGCATCACTTGCTCCATCAACAATGTAGGCAATAGCCTTATTAATCTCATTAATAGTGCCAATGTTCACGTCTTTTTTTACGTCAATTAGGTTTCTTGTCATGTGTTCAGGCACTTCTAACGCGTCTAAACCATACATCATACTTAAGTTCCACGCGGTAGAATCGTACATTACCGAACTACCATCACGTAGTGTTTTTTGACGTTCTTCTAATAGTACCTTGTCGTTAATTTTTACGTCAAATTCTAAAATAGCTGAAATAAGGGGGGCTTCATATTGTCTATTTTGAATAATAATAGAGTCTTGAGGAATTTTAGCATCTTCAATGTTTTGCCCTAAATGATTAATTGCTTCATCAACTGTTTGTGCTTTAGATGTTATTTTATATTCAATATTTTGTAGATCCAACAAATATAAAAAATCATTCATTCTACTGGTATTATCGGTAGGTAAAAGCACAAAGCTTTTATTGGCGTATTGGCCTTTAGTTGAAATATGCGCTAAGCGATTTTTGACAAAATCATTAAAAATGGCAGTACTATGTTTTTGTAGCGACTTTAAATTTGCAATGGAGCTAACAAATTGATGGTCAACAGATTCTTTATAAGTACGAATATTACCATTTTGTGTTTTTATACCGTCTTCAGCAGTACGTGCTTGCTCATATAAAATATGGATGGAACCGCGATATTCAGCATAGTTAGAATAACCAGGATATAAATTTTCAAACCATTCACCTGTATAGTACGGCCAATTTTTCTCATCATAAACACCGGCATGTTCTTGAGCAAAGATATCGCCCCAATTTTTTATACTATTTGGAATATGATTATTAATAGGATCGCGAGGAGGGCCAAAAAGGTAAGTGTCTTGTGCACCCATTTCATGGCCATCAACCATCAGTAAAGGATACCATTGATTAATTGCCTTAATACGTCCGCGAGATTCAGGATTTGATGCAAAGTAAAAGTCACGATTTAAATCGTACAGATAATGATTGCCTCGGCCAAAAGGCCATTCTCCACTGTGCAATAATGATTGAGCATCTACATTAGGTGCAGCACCACGATGTTCTTGCATACTTTTAGTAAAGCGGGCTCTGCCATCAGGGTTCATCATTGGATCAACTAGAATGACTAAATCATCTAATAATGATGCAACATCGTCATCTTCGGATGCGAGTAAGTGATAAATTAATGCCAGAGAACTATCTGCACCTGATGATTCGTTGCCGTGAATACTGTACGCCATCCAAGCGGTGGCTGGGGTGTCTTTAATTAATGCGTTAACTTGAGTCTTGCTAAGTGACTTAGGATGACTAAGCTGAGTAATATTATTTTTTATCTTTTGTAAATTTTTAATGTTTTTTTCAGAACTGATAACTAAATAATGTAATGCTCTTCCTTCATAAGTACGAGCATACTCAACAATATTGGCTTTATTACTTTCATTAGCCCATTGGTTGACTAGCTTATTTATTTGTTCTGGAGTTGCTGTCTTTTGACCCACTTCGAAACCAAGTACTGCTTTTGGCTTAGTTATTACACTGTTATATTGCCCGGTTAATAAACTTGGGTAATTAAGATTTTTGTTTACAGTAGGTTTCATCAATACCGTAGCAAAAGAAGTGCTTGCTAATACTGAAAATACGGTACACAGTAAACCAGACAGTAATTTTTGACATGTTAAACGCTTCATAATCATCCTTTTTATCGTTATTTTTCTTCAAACACTATATCGAGTAATGAATAAATGTCCTAAGAAATTTTATTATAAGTATGGAAAACTCAAACTATTAAAACTATATACCCATCACAGTTCAAGATGCAGGTTTTAACACCTGATAATTGTCATTAATTCGGGTAGTTAAAATATCACCTATTGTGGGAAGTGTTTCGCTAAAGAAC